>NZ_JBDJLK010000017.1:0-90239 GCF_039673335.1 Pseudomonas sp. TWI929 | reverse complement strand
GGCCCAGCTCCGGATGGCGGTGAGGGGGAACAGGTAGTTCTTGTAGCGGGGGACTCGTTTTGGGCAGAGTGCGGCTGCTTTTCAGCCCGCCGCGGGCACGCCCGCTCCCACAGGGACATCACAGGCCTGGAGGCTGGCGCAGATCCTGTGGGAGCGGGCGTGCCCGCGAAGGCCTGCAAAGCAGGCCCTCGATAGACCTGTATTATCGGTTGTCCGTCCGCAAGCCTATACTCCTATCCAGACAACCCACCCTGCAAAACAGTCAGCATGCAACGCAAATACCTCGACATTCCACAGTTCACCCAGCTCCCGGCCCCGGTGTACTTCCGCCACGACGAGTTCGGCGCCGACACCCACAGCGCCCTACACCAGCACGCCTGGGGCCAGCTCAACTACACCGCCCACGGCGTGATGCACCTGGAGGTCGCCGGCCAGCGCTTCCTGTCGCCGCCGCACTATGCCGTGTGGGTGCCGCCCGATACCGCGCATGGCTGCTATAACCCACAGGCCATCGTCTACCGCTCGGTGTACCTCGACCGCAGCCTGTGCGCAGCGCTGCCGCAACAACCCTGCAGCCTGATGATCAGCGCCATCCTCAAGGCAATCCTCGCCGACTTCGCCCGTCGCGACCTGCGGGCGGCCGAGGATGAGCGCGACCAGCGCCTGGTGCAGGTACTGCTCGATCAGCTGCTGCTGGCGCCCACCCAAGCCTGCTACTTGCCGTTTGCGCACAGCGATGGCCTGCGCCAGGTGCTCGACGCCCTCAGCGCCGACCCCGGCGATAACCGCCCGCTGGCCGACTGGGCCGCCCGCGTGCATGTCAGCGAACGCACCCTGGCCCGCCAGTTCCTGCGTGAGCTGGGTATCAGCTTTGGCGAATGGCGCCTGCGTCTGCGTTTTCTGCGCGCCATCGAAGCGCTGGAAGCCGGCCTGCCGATCCAGGCCATTGCTTTCGACCTGGGCTACAGCAGCGCCTCGGCGTTCATCGCCATGTTCCAGCGCCAGGCTCAGTGCACACCCGAGCAATACCGCCGCCAGGCGCGGGCGGGGCATTGATAATTCTTGGCTACACTCAGCTCGACCCCCGTGCATCGGGCGCGGAGCCAAGGAGACCACTCCATGAAAGTGCTGCAAATCCCATTACTGGTGTTGGCGGTGTTGTTCAGCGCCCAAGGTTTCGCTGCCAATACCGCGCAGCAGGAAAAGATGAAAACCTGCAACGCCGACGCCACCGCCAAGGCCCTCAAGGGTGATGAGCGCAAAGCCTTCATGAGCACCTGCCTGAAGAAGGACGTGCCGCAATCCCAGCAAGACAAGATGAAAACCTGCAACGCCGACGCCACCACCAAAGCGCTGAAGGGTGACGAGCGCAAGGCGTTCATGAGTGACTGCCTGAAGAAGAAATGACCTGCGCCTATGCCTGCGCCGCCAAGGCTGGCAGACTGCGGGCATTCCCGCTGTCTGCCGTCGAGGCTGTATGACCTTTACCCCCCGTCAGATCACCCTGGCCAGTCTGATCATCGTCATGGCCGGGCTGCTGCTGGCTTTGCCTCTGAAGTTGCTGCCCAGCCTGCTGGCCGGCCTGCTGGTATTCGAACTGGTCAACATGCTGACCCCGCGCCTGCAACCGCTGCTGGCCGGCCAGCGCGCACGCTGGCTGGCAGTGGCGCTGCTCGGCACGCTGGTGGTCAGTACCCTGACGCTGCTGATTGCCGGTGCCTTCAGCTTCCTGCTGCACGAGGCAGAAAACCCCGGCGCCTCGCTGGACAAGTTCATGGCCTTGGTCGAGCGTGCCCGCGGCCAGCTGCCACCCTTCATCGAAGGCTACCTGCCGGCCAGTGCCGCAGAGTTCAAGGTGGCCATTGGCGACTGGATCAAGAGCCACCTGAGTGATTTGCAGCTGGTGGGCAAGGGCATGGCGCACATGTTCGTGACGCTGCTGATCGGCATGATCCTCGGCGCCATCATCGCCTTGCAGCGCATTCCTGATGTTTCCCGGCGCAAGCCACTGGCGGCGGCACTGTTCGAGCGCCTCAACCTGCTGGTGAAGGCGTTTCGCAACATCGTCTTCGCGCAGATCAAGATCTCGCTGCTCAACACTGCCTTCACCGGCATTTTCCTGGCCGTGGTAATGCCGCTGTTCGGCGTGCACCTGCCGCTGACCAAGACGCTGATCGTGCTGACCTTCCTGCTGGGTCTCCTTCCGGTGATCGGCAACCTGATGTCCAACACCCTGATCACCATTGTCGGCTTGTCGCTGTCGATCTGGGTGGCGGCGGCGGCGCTGGGTTACCTGATCGTCATCCACAAGGTCGAGTACTTCCTCAACGCGCGGATCGTTGGTGGGCAGATCAGTGCCAAGGCGTGGGAGCTGTTGCTGGCGATGCTGGTGTTCGAGGCGGCGTTCGGGCTGCCTGGGGTGGTGGCGGGGCCGATCTACTACGCCTACCTGAAGAGTGAGCTGAAGCGGGCGGAGCTGGTCTGATTATGTGTTGACCTGTACCGGCCTCTTCGCGGGTAAACCCGCTCCTACAGGGATCGCACAGACCTGTGGAAGCGGGTTTACCCGCGAAAGGGCCGGTACAGGCTAATTAAATGGTTCAGGCAGCGCCGTAACGCTTGCGCGCCTCAATGGCCAGCCCGCTACCAATACTGCCAAAGATATTACCTTCCACATGCCGTGCATTCGGCAGCATTGCCGACACGCTGTTGCGCAGTGCCGGAATACCGCTGGAACCACCGGTGAAGAACACCGTGTCGACCTGGCCTTCGCTCACCCCAGCCTTGGCCAGCAGCTCGGTCACGCTACCGCGCACACGCTCAAGCAACCCTTCGATTGCCTCTTCGAACAGCGCGCGGGTCAGTTCTGCAGTCAGCTCAGGCTCGACCCGGCGCAGGTCGATGCGGCGGCTGTCGTGCTCGGTCAGCTCGATCTTGCTGGCTTCCACCTCCATCGCCAACCAGTGCCCGGCGCGTTGTTCGATCAGCTTGAACAGGCGGTCGATACCGAAGCTGTCCTCGATGTCGTAGCGCATGCTGCCCAGCGCCAGCTGCGACTTCTGCGAGTACAGGGCGTTGATGGTGTGCCAGGTGGCCAGGTTGAGGTGGTAGCTGGTGGGCATCAGCGCGCCGCTCTTCATGCGGCTGCCATAGCCGAACAGCGGCATCACGCCCTGCAGGCTCAGCTGCTTGTCGAAGTCGGTACCGCCAATGTGCACGCCGCCGGTGGCGAGGATGTCGCTTTGGCGCTCGGCGACCAGGTGGCGCTCGGGCGACAGGCGGATCAGGGTGAAGTCGGACGTACCACCGCCGATGTCGACGATCAGCACCAGCTCTTCGCGGCTGATGCCCGACTCGTAGTCGAAAGCTGCGGCAATCGGCTCGTACTGGAACGACACGTCCTTGAAGCCGATCTTGCGCGCTACTTCGGCCAGGGTGTCCTCGGCCTCCTGGTCGGCGGCCGCGTCTTCGTCGACGAAGAACACCGGGCGGCCCAGCACCACCTGGTCGAATTCACGACCAGCGGCGGCCTCGGCGCGCTTTTTCAGCTCGCCGATGAACATGCCCAGCAGGTCCTTGAACGGCAGGGCGCTGCCCAGCACGCTGGTGTCGTGCTTGATCAGCTTCGAGCCCAGCAGGCTTTTCAGCGAGCGCATCAGGCGGCCTTCGTAGCCTTCCAGGTACTCGTGCAGTGCCAGGCGGCCATATACCGGGCGCCGCTCCTCGATGTTGAAGAACACCACCGAAGGCAAGGTGATCTTGCCGTCTTCCAGGGCAATCAGCGACTCCACGCCAGGGCGGTGCCAGCCGACCGTGGAGTTGGAGGTGCCAAAGTCGATGCCCAGGGCGCGGGCCGGGGATACGTCAGACATGGGGAAAAAGCTTCCGGAGGCAAAACGGCCGCGCAGTGTATGCCAGTTGGCTACAGAATCAAGACCAGTCGTCTGCCATGGAGCAAACCCAAGGAGGTCTTGAAAGGCTATGCTTGATCCCTATCTTAAGTTGCATCTTCAGTTGCAACACGCACTTTCACATTGGTGATCCACAGATGGACTTCAAAGACTATTACAAGATACTCGGCGTAGAGCCCACGGCGGACGACAAGGCGATCAAGGCCGCGTACCGTAAACTGGCGCGCAAGTATCACCCCGATGTCAGCAAGGAGCGCGACGCCGAGGACAAATTCAAGGAGGCCAACGAGGCCTACGAGGTGCTGGGCGACGCGCAGAAACGTGCCGAATTCGACGAGATTCGCAAGTATGGCGGCCAGCATGGCCGGCCATTCCAGGCGCCACCGGGCTGGGAAAGCCGTGGCGGTGGCGGCGGCTTCGAAGGCGGCGACTTCTCCGACTTCTTCAGCTCGATTTTCGGTAACCGCGGCGGCAACCCCTTCGGTGGCGCCCGGCAGCAGCAACGCAGTGCCGGCAGGCGGGGGCAGGACGTGGAGCTTGAACTGGCGGTATTCCTTGAAGAGACCCTGAGCAAGGAGTCCAAGCAGATCAGCTTCCAGGTGCCGCAAACCAATGCCATGGGCCAGCGCACCGGCTTCACCACCAAGACCCTGAACGTGAAGATTCCGGCCGGGGTGACCGACGGCGAGCGCATCCGCCTCAAGGGCCAGGGCGCACCGGGCAGCGGTGGCGCGGCCAATGGCGACTTGTTCCTGACCATTCGCATGGCACCGCACCCGCTGTTCGATGTCGAAGGTCATGACCTGATCATCACCGTGCCGTTGGCACCGTGGGAGGCTGCGCTGGGCACCAAGGTGGCGGTGCCGACCCTGACAGGCAAGATCAACCTGACCATCCGCCCGGACAGCCAGAGCGGCCAGCGCCTGCGCGTGCCGGGCATGGGCCTGGCCAACAAGAACGGCGAGCGCGGCAACCTGTACGCGCAGCTGAAAGTGGTCATGCCACCGGCATCCGACGAGTCTGCCCGCGAACTGTGGACCCAGCTTTCCGAGAAGGCGGCGTTCAACCCGAGGACACAATGGAGTAAGTGATCATGAGCAGCACCCTGATCGTTCAACTGGACATGCGTACCTTGTGTCAGGAAGCCGATGTGACGGCGGACTGCGTGATCGAAATCGTCGAACACGGCATTGTCGAACCTTCCGGGCGAACGCCGGAGGACTGGCTGTTTGACGATCAGGCGCCGTTGTTGGCCAAACGCGCGGCGAAGCTGCACCAGGAGCTGGAGCTGGAGTGGGAAGGGGTGGCGCTGGCGCTGGAGTTGCTGCAGGAAGTGCAGCAGTTACGCAGTGAGAACAGCATGCTGAAGCAGCGGTTGGGCAGGTTTACCCAGATGTAATATTTGCAGGCCCGGCCTCTTCGCGGGCGAACCCGCTCCCATAGGTACAGCACAGGTTTCGGGAAATGTGCGGACCCTGTGGGAGCGGGTTTACCCGCGAAGAGGCCAGGCCTGCAAGCATCAAATTCAGCTGGGCTCAGCCCCCGGGTTCAACACCAGCTGCATGAAGGTCAGGTCCAGCCAGCGGCCAAACTTCACCCCCACCTGCGGCATCTGCCCGGTCACCACAAAGCCCAGGCGCTCATGCAGGCGCACCGACGCCGTATTGCCACTTTCGATGGCCGCGACCATCACGTGCTTGCCGCATGCCCGTGCCCGCTCGATCAGCGCCGCCATCAACACCGGCCCCAGCCCCTTGCCTCGCTGGTCACCACGCACATACACCGAGTGTTCCACAGTCAGGCGAAAGCCCTCGAATGGCCGCCAGTCGCCAAACGAGGCATAGCCCAGCACACCGGTTTCATCCACTGCCACCAGAATCGGATAGCCTTGCTGTGCCCGCGCTTCGAACCAGGCCTGGCGGTTGCCCAGATCGACCGGGGTTTCGTTCCAGATCGCCGTGGTGTTGCGCACGGCGTCGTTGTAGATGTCGAGAATGCCCGGCACGTCGGAGGGCAGGGCGTCGCGGATTTCGTAACTCATGACAGCGTCTCGCAGGGTCGTTGTTTGCAGATTAAATGGTTACCAGGCCGCGCACACCTTCGGCTTGCATGTTTTCGCCGCGGCCGCGCTGGATGATTTCGCCACGGGCCATGACCAGGTACTGGTCGGCCAGTTCTTCGGCAAAGTCGTAGAACTGCTCCACCAGCAGGATCGCCATGTCGCCGCGTGCGGCCAGGCGGCGTATCACTGCGCCGATTTCCTTGATTACCGAGGGCTGGATGCCTTCGGTTGGCTCGTCGAGGATCAGCAGGCGCGGGCGGCTGGCCAGGGCGCGGCCGATGGCCAGCTGTTGCTGCTGGCCACCGGACAGGTCGCCGCCACGGCGCTGCTTCATCTGCTCCAGCACCGGGAACAGCTCGTAGATGAACGCTGGCACTTCGCGGGCTTCCCGTGCGGGGAAGCGCGACAGGCCCATCAGCAGGTTTTCCTCGACGCTCAGGCGCGGGAAAATCTCGCGGCCCTGGGGCACATAGGCGATGCCGGCGTGCACGCGTTGCTGGGGCTTGAGCGCGGTGATCGGCTTGCCTTCCCATTCGATGCGGCCATCGCGGGCCGGTACCAGGCCCATCAGGCAGCGCAGCAGAGTGGTCTTGCCCACGCCGTTGCGGCCCAGCAGGCAGGTCACTTCGCCGACCTTGGCTTCGAAGGACAGGCCGCGCAGGATGTGGCTGCCGCCGTAGTATTGGTGCAGGGTGTCGATCTTGAGCATTTGGGTGTTCCTGAAAGGGTTGCTGTGCCTTTGCCGGCCTCTTCGCGGGTAAACCCGATCCCACAGTTACATAGAATCCTGTGGGAGCGGGTTTACCCGCGAAGAGGCCGGCACAGGTATCCATGTCTAGCGGCCCAGGTACACCTCGACCACCCGCTCATCCGCCTGCACCTGCTCCAGCGACCCTTCCGCCAGCACACTGCCCTGGTGCAGCACGGTCACATGGTCGGCAATGCTGCCGACAAAGCCCATGTCATGCTCCACCACCATCAGCGAATGCTTACCAGCCAGGCCCTTGAACAGCTCGGCGGTGAACTCGGTCTCGGCATCGGTCATGCCGGCTACCGGCTCATCCAGCAACAGCAATTGCGGCTCTTGCACCAGCAGCATGCCGATCTCCAGGAACTGCTTCTGCCCATGCGAAAGCAAGCCCGCCTGGCGCTGGGCCAGCGGCAGCAGGCGCAGGGTGGTCAGCGCCTCCTCGATGCGCTGGCGCTGCTCACCGCTCAGGCGCGCCGCCAGGCTGGCCCACACCGACTTGTCGGCCTTCAGTGCCAGCTCCAGGTTCTCGAACACGGTCAATGCTTCGAACACCGTGGGTTTCTGGAACTTGCGGCCAATGCCGGCCTGGGCGATCTGGTACTCGCTCATGCGGGTCAGGTCGAGGGTGTCGCCAAAGTAGGCACTGCCGCTGTCGGGCCGGGTCTTGCCGGTGATCACGTCCATCATGGTGGTCTTGCCGGCGCCATTGGGGCCGATGATGCAGCGCAATTCGCCCACGCCGATGTACAGGTTCAGCGCGTTCAGCGCCTTGAAACCATCGAAGCTGACGCTGATGTCCTCCAGGCTCAGCACCGTGCCGTGGCGGGTGTCGAGGCCGGCCTTGCGGCTGTGGCCCAGGCCAATGGCATCGCGGCCGGCGCCGAGGGTGTCGAATACCGGCTCAAGCATGAATTCCGGGTGTACCGGGGGCACGCCTCTCATGGCTGGCTCCTTTTCTTCAACAGGCCGACCACGCCCTTGGGCAGGTACAGGGTGACGAGGATGAACAACGCGCCAAGGAAGAACAGCCAGAACTCCGGGAAGGCCACGGTGAACCAGCTTTTCATGCCATTGACCAGGCCGGCGCCGAGCAGCGGGCCGAGCAGCGTGCCGCGCCCGCCCAGGGCTACCCACACGGCGGCTTCGATGGAGTTGGTCGGCGACATCTCGCTGGGGTTGATGATGCCCACCTGCGGCACGTACAGCGCCCCGGCCAGGCCGCACAGCACGGCGCTGAGCACCCACACCAGCAGTTTGAAGCCGCGCGGGTCGTAGCCGCAGAACATCAGGCGGTTTTCGGCGTCGCGCACCGCAGTGAGCAGGCGGCCGAACTTGCTGCGAGTCAGGCGCCAGCACAGGTACAGGCTGGCCAGCAGCAGGCCGACAGTCAGCAGGAACAGCACGGCCCGGGTGCCTTGCGCGGTAATGTCGAAGCCGAGGATGGTGCGGAAGTTGGTGAAGCCGTTATTGCCGCCGAAGCCGGTTTCGTTGCGGAAGAACAGCAACATGCCGGCGAAGGTCAGGGCCTGGGTCATGATCGAGAAGTACACGCCCTTGATCCGCGAGCGGAAGGCGAACCAGCCGAACGCCAGTGCCAGCAAGCCAGGCGCCAGCACCACCAGGCACAGGGCCCAGGCAAAGTGCTGGGTACCGGCCCAGTACCACGGCAGCTCGGTCCACGACAGGAAGGTCATGAACCCCGGCAAGCCGTCGCCGGCTGCCTGGCGCATCAGGTACATGCCCATGGCATAGCCGCCCAGGGCGAAGAACAGCCCATGGCCCAGCGACAGCAGACCGGCATAGCCCCAGACCAGGTCCAGAGCCAGGGCGACAATGGCGTAGCAGAGGATCTTGCCGACCAGGGTAAGGGTGTAGGCCGACACTTGCAGGGCATGGTCCGCTGGCAGTAGCGACAGCAACGGCAGGGCCACCAGCAGCAGGACGACGACGGTGCCGATGGCCAGCGACAGGCGTGGCCCGGCCTTTTGTGTAGCGGTGACAAGCAGTGGCTGGTTCATCAGTCGATAACCCGTCCCTTGAGGGCGAACAGGCCTTGCGGGCGCTTCTGGATGAACAGAATGATCAACGCAAGGATGAGGATCTTGCCGAGCACGGCGCCGATCTGTGGCTCCAGCAGCTTGTTGGCGATGCCAAGGCCGAACGCCGCCCACAGGCTGCCGGCCAGTTGCCCGACACCGCCGAGCACCACCACCAGGAACGAGTCGATGATGTAGCTCTGGCCGAGGTCCGGGCCGACGTTGCCGACCTGGCTCAGGGCCACGCCACCCAGCCCGGCGATGCCCGAGCCGAGGCCGAAGGCGAGCATGTCGACGCGCCCGGTGGACACGCCGCAGCAGGCCGCCATGTTGCGGTTCTGGGTAACTGCACGCACATTCAGGCCCAGCCGCGTGCGGTTGAGCAGCAGCCAGGTCAGCAGCACCACGGCCAGAGCGAAGCCGATGATCACCAGGCGGTTGTAAGGCAGCACCAGGTTGGGCAGCAGCTGGATACCGCCGGACAGCCAGGCCGGGTTGCTCACCTCGACGTTTTGCGCGCCGAACAGCAGGCGGATGGCCTGGATCAGGATCAGGCTGATGCCCCAGGTCGCCAGCAGGGTTTCCAGCGGGCGGCCGTACAGGTGGCGGATGACTGTGCGCTCCAGCGCCATGCCGACCCCGGCGCTGACGGCGAAGGCCACCGGCAGGGCAATCAGCGGGTAGAACTCGATGGCGCCGGGGGCGTAGCGCTGCAGCAGCACTTGGACCATGTAGGTGCTGTAGGCGCCGAGCATCAGCATCTCGCCATGGGCCATGTTGATCACCCCGAGCAGGCCGAAGGTGATCGCCAGGCCGAGCGCCGCCAGCAGCAGGATCGAACCCAGCGACAAGCCGCTGAAGGCCTGGCCGAGCAACTCGCCGACCAGCAGCTTGCGCTGCACCTGGGCCAGGCTGGTTTCGGCGGCGGTACGCACGCCGGCATCGGTTTCCGCGTCGGGTTGCAGCAGCGCTTCGAGGCGCGTGCGGGCCAGTGGGTCGCCGGTTTCCCCCAGCAGGCGCACAGCGGCCAGGCGTACGGCCGGCTCGCTGGCGCCTAGTTGCAGGTTGGCCAGCGCCAGGCCGAGGGCGGCGTGTACGGCGGGGTCCACTTCAATAGCGAAGCGCCGGTCGAGGAAGGCCATTTGTGCCGGCTGGGCGCTTTTTTGCAGTTGTTGGGCTGCGGCCAGGCGGGTGTCGCTGTTGTCGCTGAGTAGCTGGTGGCTGGCCAGGGCGTTGTCGATCAGGCCGCGCAGGCGATTGTTCAGGCGCAGCTTGCGGGTGTCATCGGCGGCTATGCGGCTTTGGCGCAGGTTGTTTAGCAGCGGCAGGCGCGCGGCATCGGGTTGTGCCGCCCAGCCTTCGAGCAGGCGGGCCTGTTCGGCGGGTTTGGCGGTGAGGAAGAATTCGCCCTCGCTGGCTTGGGTGGCCAAGGGCACTAGCAGGAGCAGGGTGAGCAGCAGTCTGAGCATGCGGGCAATCCTGGAAATCGGCGGTGGATTCTTCGCGGGTGAACCCGCTCCCACAGGTACGGCGCAAGCGCTGAATCTTGTGCAATCCCTGTGGGAGCGGGTTTACCCGCGAATGGGCCGCACAGCGGCCCCCTTACACTCAGTTACCTTTCACAGCGTAATCAGGCCGCTTGTCATTCCCCGGAATGAACGGGCTCCAGGGCTGTGCCCGCAGCGGCTGCTCGGTTTCCCACACCACACTGAACTGCCCGTCATCCTGGATCTCGCCGATCATCACCGGCTTGTGCAGGTGGTGGTTGGTCTTGTCCATGGTCAGGGTGAAGCCCGACGGCGCCTTGAAGGTTTGCCCCGCCAGCGCCTCGCGCACTTTGTCGACATCGGTGGACTTGGCTTTCTCGGCGGCCTGCGCCCACATGTGGATACCCACGTAGGTGGCTTCCATCGGATCGTTGGTCACCGCCTTGTCGGCGCCTGGCAGGCCCTTGGCCTTGGCGTAGGCCTTCCAGTCTGCGACGAACTTCTGGTTCACCGGGTTATCCACCGACTCGAAGTAGTTCCACGCGGCCAGGTGGCCCACCAGCGGCTTGGTGTCGATACCGCGCAGCTCTTCTTCACCCACCGAGAACGCCACCACCGGCACGTCGGTGGCCTTCAGGCCCTGGTTGGCCAGTTCTTTGTAGAACGGCACGTTGGAGTCGCCGTTGACCGTGGAAATGACCGCCGTCTTGCCGCCAGCGGAGAACTTCTTGATGTTGGCGACGATGGTTTGGTAATCGGCATGGCCGAAAGGCGTGTACACCTCTTCAATATCCTTGTCGGCCACACCCTTGCTGTGCAGGAAGGCGCGCAGGATCTTGTTGGTGGTGCGCGGGTACACGTAGTCGGTGCCCAGCAGGAAGAAACGCTTGGCGCTGCCGCCGTCCTCGCTCATCAGGTATTCCACCGCCGGAATGGCCTGCTGGTTGGGCGCGGCACCGGTGTAGAACACGTTCGGCGACATCTCTTCACCCTCGTACTGCACCGGGTAGAACAGCAGGCCGTTAAGTTCTTCGAACACCGGCAGCACCGACTTGCGCGACACCGACGTCCAGCAGCCGAACACCACAGCGACCTTGTCCTGGGTCAGCAGCTGGCGGCTCTTTTCAGCGAACAGTGGCCAGTTGGAGGCCGGGTCGACCACCACCGGTTCGAGCATCTTGCCGTTCACCCCGCCCTTGGCGTTGATCTGTTCGATGGTCATCAGCGCCATGTCCTTGAGCGAGGTCTCGGAAATGGCCATGGTCCCCGACAGCGAATGCAGGATACCGACCTTGATGGTCTCGGCGGCCTGGATGCTCCAGCTCAGGCCCATAGCGGCAATCGATGCGCTGAGGGTAAAGGCCTTGATCAGACTGCGTCGCTTCATGTGCTCTCTCCGCTGAGTTTTTTATGGTGTTGGGCAAGCGGGGAGGGGTGTTGCAAGGGGTGTGCCTAGTGGCGAAAGCAGCGGGATAGAGGGGTTGTGCGAGGTGTTGGGGCGTTTGATGGGGCCAGCTTGGTGCCTGGGAAAATTGTGTGCACAGGATTGGGGCTGCATAGCAGCCCCAGCAGAATCAGCCGTTACGCACAGCCGAGCGTGGATGGCGCCTGTTGCGCACACCCTGGTAGGTCAGTGCCAGCAACACGAACCAGATCGGCGTCACCAGCAACGCCGCTCGGGTATCGTCTTCCAGGCTCAGCAACACCAGGATGAAGGCAAAGAACACCAGGCACACGTAGCACATGAAACGCCCGCCCGGCATCTTGTACTTCGACGCCTGGTGCAGCGCCGCGCGGTGCTTGCGGTACTTCAGGTACGACAGCAGGATCAGCGTCCAGACGAACATGAACAGCACCGCCGAAACGGTGGTGACCAGGGTGAACGCCTCGACCACGTTCGGCACCAGGTAGATCAGCACTGCACCCAGCAGCAGGCAGATGCAGGAGAAATACAGGCCGTTGGCCGGTACCGAGCGGCTCGACAGTTTTTCGAAAGCCCTTGGAGCATCACCTTCCTGGCTTAGGCCGTAGAGCATGCGGCTGGTGGAGAACACGCCGCTGTTGGCCGACGAGGCCGCCGAGGTCAGCACCACGAAGTTGATGATGCTGGCCGCTGCCGGCAGGCCCGCCAGCACGAACAGCTCGACGAACGGGCTCTTGCCCGGTACCACGTCGCGCCATGGGGTCACCGCCATGATGGCGATCAACGCCAGTACATAGAACACGATGATGCGCACCGGGATCGAGTTGATTGCCCGCGGCAGGGTGCGCTCCGGGTTCTTTGCTTCAGCTGCAGTAGTGCCCACCAGCTCGATGCCGACGAAGGCGAACACGGCGATCTGGAAGCCAGCGAAGAAGCCCATCAGGCCATTGGGGAACATGCCGCCGTCATTCCACAGGTTGGCCAGCTGCGCCGTGCGCCCGCTGGGCGAGGTGAAGCCGGTGATGACCATGTACAGGCCGGTAGCGACCAGGCCGAGGATGGCGACGATCTTGACCAGGGCGAACCAGAACTCCAGTTCGCCAAACATTTTCACCGTCACCAGATTCAGCGACAGCAGCAGGCCTACGCAAGTCAGCGCTGGTATCCACTGCGGCAGGTCGGGGAACCAGAACTGCGTGTAGGCGGCGATGGCGACCACGTCGGCGATGCCGGTGACCACCCAGCAGAACCAGTAGGTCCAGCCGGTGAAGTAGCCGGCCCAGGGGCCGAGCAGGTCGGCGGAGAAGTCGATGAACGATTTGTAGTTGAGGTTCGACAGCAGCAGTTCGCCCATGGCGCGCATGACGAAGAACAACATGAAGCCGATGATCATGTAGACGAAGATGATCGACGGCCCGGCCAGGCTGATGGTTTTGCCCGAGCCCATGAACAGGCCGGTGCCGATCGCGCCGCCGATGGCGATCAGCTGGATGTGGCGGTTGGTCAGGTTGCGTTGCAGGTGCTGCTCTTCTGGTGGTGTTGGTGAAGTTGCGCTCATAAGCTGCATTCCCTTGAAAGTCGCCGGCTAGGCTAACACGGGCTTTGCGCTTGGCGATCGCGACAGATCGACACGATTTTTGGATAGCAGCCGGTGTGGTGTAGGAATACTTCACCACCTTTGCCGGCCTCTTCGCGGGCAGCCCCGCGAAGAGGCCAGTGCAGAGATCAGGCGCTGGCCAGAACCCGGCGGCGCCTCACCACCAGGCTATCCACCACCCACATCACCACCATCGACATCCCCACTAGCGGGAACATCACCCCCAGCACCAGCATCACCCCTACTGCCGTCTTCCAGCGCGGCAGGTCATGACGCAGCGGCGGCACGCCCAGCCCACCCTCAGGCCGGCGCTTCCACCACATCACCAGCCCGCTCACTGAGCCCAGCAGAATCATCAGGCACACCAGCAGGATGATGATCTGGTTGAACGCGCCGAACATCTTGCCTTCATGCAGCATCACCCCCAGCTCGGTGGCGCGGGCGACCGGGCTGTAGTCCTGCCAGCGCACATCGGCCAGCACCTTGCCGGTGTACTGGTCGACATGCAGGGTGGCGTCGTTGCGCGGGTCATCGGCGAACACGGCAATGGTGAACACCCCGTCGGCGGTAGTGGGCAGGGTGATGCTGTAACCCGGCGCGACCTGGCGCGAGGTGGCGATGTCTTCAACCTGCTGCACGCTCACCTGGGGCGCTGCAGGCGTGGCCGACGCCATCTGGTGCCCAGCGTGTTCGGCGTGTGCGCCGGATTGCGGCATCGGCGTGTTTTCCATGGCCCACGGCACAGTCTGGCGGTGTGCGCTGTTCAGTTCACGCGCCTGCTGGTGCGACTTGGGCACGTCGTTCCACATGGCCGCCGGGAAGCGGTTCCACAAATCGGCGTACTGCTTGCCCCACATGCCGGTCCAGGTCATGCCACTGACCAGCATCAGCAACAGCAAGGCCGAACCCCAGAAGCCGGTTACCGCGTGCAGGTCGCGCCACAACAGCCGGCCGCGTGCCGACAGCCGTGGCCACAGCACGCCCGCACCATTGCGCCCGCGTGGCCACCACAAGTAAAGGCCCGACACCACCAGCACGATGCCCCAGCCCGCCGCCAGCTCCACCAGGCGGTCACCGACTGTGCCGACCATCAGTTCGCCATGCAGGGCACGGGCGATGGCCTGCAGGTTCTGCTTGGCGTCCTGCTCGCCGAGCACCTTGCCGCTGTACGGGTCGACGAACACGTTCAGTTCGCGCCCGCCGTCATGCACCACGAATTGCGCGCTGCGCTCGGCGTCAAGCGGCGGCAGGTACTGGCCCACGTGGCCCTTGGGGTAGGCCTGGCGCACTTCGGCCAGTAGCGTATCCGCGCCCTGTCGGTGATGGCCGGCTTCGACCACCATCAGGTCGCGGTACAGCAGCGGGTCGAGCTGCGGCTTGAACAGGTAGATGATCCCGGTGATCGCCAGCAGGATCATGAACGGGGCCACGAACAGCCCCGCATAGAAGTGCCAACGCCAGGCCAGGTTGTAGAAATTGATGCGTGTTCCTCTCATGGGAACCTCCTGTTTGACCAGCTGATGGGCGCAACCGAAGCTGCGCCCGTTGTTGTTGTCAGAAGCTGAAATCGACCTTGGTCCAGAAGGTCCTGCCTGGCTCGTTGACCGGCTGTGGGTCTGTTGCCGGGTAGCCGAACCCGGCGTTCCCGGCCAGGTTCAAGTGCTCGGCGTAAGTTTTGTCGAACAGGTTGTCGACCCCTGCGCTGAGCTTGAGGTGGTTGTTCACCTTGTAGGCACCGTTAAGCGAGAACACGCCGAAGCCGGCGCTCTTGGCGTAGTCCTTGCCAACCACGTTGCCCTGGTTCTCGGCAATGCGGTTCTGCGCCGCCACCAGCCGCCACAGGGCGCCGACGCTCCACACGTCGCGGCTGTAGGTCAGGCCCAGGCGGCTTTCCAGGGGTGGCATTTGCGGTAGCGCTTTGCCATCAGTGCTGTTCTTGCCCCAAGCGTAGGCCAGCGTGGCGTCGGCCTTCCAGTTTTCAGTCAGCAAGTAGGCGGCGCCCAGTTCGCCACCCATGATGCGGGCGTCGATGTTCTGCGCCTGCGAGGTGCTCATGCCCATCATGCCGGTGCGGTAGTCGAACAGGATGTAGTCGCGGATCTGCCCGACATAGCCCGAAGCCCAGGCTTCCAGGCGCTCGGTGCGGTACTGGATGCCGAAGTCGAGCTGGGTGGTCTTCTCTGGCTTGATGCCGTCAAAGGCATTGGCCGCACCGGGTGGTGCCAGCTTGGGCGAGAACAGCTCCCAGTAGTCGGGGAAGCGCTGGGCATGGCCGAGGCCGATGTAGGTGGTGGCCGGGATGGCTGCCAGGTCATGCTCGTAGCGCACGAAGCCGCTGGGCAGAGTGTCGGCGCGGGTGTCGCCTTCGGTGGCACTGCCCTTACGGAAGTCACGGGCCGAGGCGCGGTCGAGGCGGGCACCGGTAATCAGCCGGTCGTCACCACTGACGTACCAGGTCAGTTCGCTGAAGGCACCGTAGTTGTGGAAGTCAGCGTCCTTGGTCCAGGCCTGGCCCTTGTGCGCGTCCACGCCCATGCCGCCTCGCTTGCGATGCTCGTTGGTCTGCGCGTCGATGCCGCTGATAAGCTGCACGTCGGCCCAGCGCCAGGTGGCCTTGATGCGTGCGCCCAAGGTGCGACGGTCGACGTTGCTGACCATCGGCATGCCCATCATGCCGCTGCCCGACGGCGTGCGCAGGCTGTAGTTGTCCATCACATGGTCGGCGTAGTTGTAGTAGACCTGCGCCTCGACCTTGTCCAGCACCTCGCCGAGGTTGGACTTTTCCAGGCGCAGGCCCAGGCTTTCGCGCTTGAACTGCGAACCGTCCATGCCACGTCCGGCATAGCGGGCCTCGCCATCGCCCTTGCCGGCGGTGAGCTCCAGCAGGGTGTCCTGATCGGGGGTCCAGCCCAGGGCAACGTCGCCATTCCATTTGTCCCAGCGCGACGGCACGGTGTCGTTGTTACCGTCGTGGTAGTCGTCCGAGCGTGACTGGTTGCCAACGAAGCGGGCATAGACCTGGCTGTTGCCGGCGGCGGTATCCAGCACCTTGTCGAAACGGCCGTTGGAGCCGGCCAGCAGGCTGGCGTTGACCCGGCTGCCGAGGGTGCCGAATTTTTCCGGTTCGCGCTCGAAGAGGATGGTGCCTGCCGAGCCGCCCGGGCCCCAGATCACGCTTTGCGGGCCCTTGATCACGGTCAGGCGGTCGTAGGTTTCTGGCGAAATGTACGAGGTCGGGGCATCCATGCGGTTGGGGCAGGCGCCGAGCATCAGGCCGCCGTTGGTGAGGATGTTCAAGCGCGAGCCAAACATGCCGCGCAGTACCGGGTCGCCATTGGTGCCGCCAGCGCGGATTGCCGAGAAGCCGGGAATGGTTTTCAGGTAGTCGGCGCCGTCGCTGGCCGGCACTGGCTGGCGCGGGTCTTTCGGGTTGGTGACCACGGTCAGTGGCGAACTCGGGGCCACGGCTGTAATCACGGTTGGGCTCAGCTCGGGTGCTGCGTGCGCATGGCCTTCATGGCCAGGGTCGGCGGCCAGGGCCACAGGCGCGAGGAGTGAGCCGCATACGGCGGCGAGGGTCCCACGCAGGGACAAGGCAGAAACAGGGGTGCAGCTGGACATAATGATTCCAGTCGATCAGTCATGAGTAAGCGCGAAGCCTCCTGGCTCCGTACGCAAGATGTGGGTTCAGACGTTGATCGAGGAAGGCGGGGCGCGGCTGCGTGCACCGGGGAATACAGCCTGCCGGGCATGGCCCTGGTGCGTTGGCGCAAACAGGTGGCTGGTGGGGATGACGCTGCCGGCACTGAGTGGGCTGAGTGCCTGGGGCAGAGCGGGGCAGTTGAACAACAGGCTGCAGTAACCGCACTTTTCCCACATCACATGCAGCTGGCCATCGCCGCCGTGGCCGTGATGTGCGTCGTTGCCATGCTGATGGGCAGCCGCCATCGGCATGTCCATCGGCATGCTCATGCCGGCGTGGTGGTCCATCGGCATCGACTGGGAAATCAGCGGGCCGATGAAAATCATCCACATGGCGAACAGGCTCAGCCATCCGCCACCGGCGCGCCTGCGGTCAGGGCGGGTGGTACGGCTGGTGCTGTTGCGCGGCAGGCTCATGGCGAGTGCCTGTCAGGAGGTGTCAGTGCGCGTGTTCGTGGGCTTGCGGCTGGTCCGTTGGCGCCTGCTTCTGCACGGCCACGTCAACAGTGATGTCGCCGGCCTTTTCGAAGTGCAGGGTCAACGGGAAGCGCTTGCCGTCGCTGAGCAGGCTGCGGTCCTTGGGCTGCATCAGCATCACATGGTAGGCGCTGGGGGCGAAGGTCAGGTCCTTGCCGGCGGGCACCACCACGCTGGGCACCCGCTGCATCTTCATGGCGCCGCTGGCGCTCATGGTGTGCTCGTGCAGTTGTGCATCATCAGTGATGGGGCTGTCGACGCTGAGCAGGCGGTCATCGGCCTGGCCGTTGTTGTGCAACACGAAATACGCTGCGACGTTGGGCGCATTGGGTGGCAGTTGCAGCGACCAGGGGTGGGCAATGTGCAGGTCACCCACGGTGTACTCGTGGGCGTTGGCAAAGGCGCCGGGCAGCAGCAGGGCGGCCATGACGAGGGCGTGCTTGAGCATGGTGAATCTCCGTTTCTGATCAGGTTCAGGCAGACAGCGTGATGAACTCAGGCCAGCGGAGAGGCACGGGGGTTTAGCGCAGGCCAGAGCTGGCGCGGCGTGGGTTGGTAGTCAGCGGGTGGCGGCAACAGCCCGGCGAGCAGTGTCG
The DNA here is from genome assembly GCF_039673335.1 of Pseudomonas sp. TWI929. Lineage (NCBI taxonomy): Bacteria > Pseudomonadati > Pseudomonadota > Gammaproteobacteria > Pseudomonadales > Pseudomonadaceae > Pseudomonas > Pseudomonas sp. TWI929. Next base: position 72,197 of record NZ_JBDJLK010000017.1, on the reverse strand, counting down.
GCGGGTTGTGCAACTGCGGCGGGTAGCTGGGCAGGGCCAGCAGTGGTGCGGCGCCGGAGCAGCACCAGCAGTTCATCATGCCAGCGCTGTCGTCGCTTTGCGGGCCGAGGTCGATCTTGGCCAGGGCCTGCACATCGACCTTGGCCTTGTTGGCCATGCTGGAACAGAAAGCCCCCCACAGCAGCTGCTCCGCCGGGCCCTTGGGCGCGGCAGAAGACAGCGGCATGGCCAGCAGGTTGAACAGCACTGCAAGGCAGGCTATCCAGGCAATGTGCCGACGTGGGGGCATGGAGAGATCCGGTCAGGAATCGTGGTGGGTATTGTAAGGCCGAGTATAGGTAAAAATGGCGGGGTGCGGTGAAGTGACGCAGGTGGGCAGTTAAAGCGGTGTCGCCTGCTTCGCGGCGGTTCGACGCCTCGACATGCCCGCTCCCACAGGATTACCAACAGCCTTGAGAGCGGTGGTGTACCTGTGGGAGCGGGCGAGCCCGCGAAGAAGGCTAAATCAATCTCAAGCCTTGCCTCGCCCCATCAGCCCACGCACGGTCTCTTGCAGGTCCGCCGGCAACACCACCACCTTGGCATTGTTGCTCCCGGCCAGGTTCTCCATCGCCCCGACATAGCGCTCACCCAGCAAATACATCGCCGGCACGGTCTCGTTGCCCACCGCTTCCTTCACCAGCGAAATCGCCCGCGCCGAAGCCTCGGCCAGGCTGATCTGCGCCTCGGCATCCAGCCTGGCCGCCTGCAGGCGCGCCTCTGCTTCAAGGATTGCCGCCTGCTTGGCCCCTTCGGCGCGGGTCACGTCGGCCTTGCGCTCACGCTCGGCTGCGGCTTGGCGTTCCATGGCCAGTTGCATGTTTTCCGATGGCTTGATGTCCTGGATTTCCACCGAGCGCACGGTCACGCCCCAGTCTTCGGTCTGCTCGGACATCGCCTCGCGCAGGCGTGCCTTGATCTGCTCGCGGCTGGACAGCGCTTCATCGAGGTCCATGGCGCCGACGATGGCGCGCAGCGAGGTCATGGTCAGGCTGGTGACGGCAAACGAGAAGTTCTGCACGCCGTAGGAAGCCTTCTGCGGGTCGACCACCTTGGCGAAGCACAGGGCGTTGGCGACGATTACTGCGTTGTCCTTGGTGATGATCTCTTGCTGCTGTACATCGAGGATGATGTCTTTGGTCGGCAGGCGATAGGCGACCACGTCCATGTACGGGATGACGATGTTCAGGCCCGGCTTGAGGGTGCTGTGGTAGCGGCCCAGGCGCTCGACGATCCATTCTTCGCCCTGGGGCACGATGCGTACCCCCTTGAACACGGTGATCAGGACGAACAGGGCGATGGCGCCGACGACGATGAGGCTGGTCATGATGCTAAATTCCTTTTAGTGCGGTTTCAGGCCCGGATGACGCGGGCGGTGTTGCCCTCGATGGCGGTCAGGCGCACCCGTTCGCCTGCGGCAATCTCGCTGTCGGCAATGCAGGTCCATTCTTCGTTGCCGAGGATCGGCTTCTGGAAACGCACGCGGCCCTTGTGGAACTCCGACACGCCAGCGGTCAGCAGGCCCACTTCGCCGATCACGCTGTCGGCAGTCCAGCGCACATCCGGCTGCTTGCGGCGGAACAGCTTGAACCATAGCGCAGTGGTGGCTGACGACAGCAGTACCCACAGCAGTACCTGCATGTCCAGTTGCAGGCCGGGGGCAGCCAGAGAAATGAGAGAGACCAGCACGGCACCGATGCCGAACCAGAGAATGAAGAACGTCGGCAGGACCAGTTCGAGCAGGATCAGCGCGATGCCAAACACCAGCCAGATCCACCATTGCATTTCCATATGGGTGAAGCCTTCCGGGGGAGGGGGTTAGAGCTTAATGCAGCTTTAGTCTCGAAGGCCATTTGAATAGAGCATCGTAGGCTCTGGAGAAGTCGGTTAGATGTGTAGGAAATGTAACTGGAGTGAAGGGCTCAACCGGCGGTATTCAGCCAGTCCTCTACCCGCAACCCCGGAACACGCTGAAACTCCCGGAGATTATTGGTGACCAGAATCAGGCCAAGCGCCCGGGCATGGCCGGCAATCAATTGATCGTAAGGCCCGATTGGTGTGCCAGCCTTTGCCAGCTCCGCGCGTAACTGGCCGCTGTGCTCTGCAGCATGGTCGTCGTAGTCAAGTACTTCCAGGCGCGCAGCGAACCCCTCGACGACCTTGAGATTCTGTTGTGGATTGGCCGACTTCTCTGCGCCGTAGATCAACTCCATCAATGTCACGGTACTGATTGCCAGCTGACCATGGTGGCGATTGAACGCCTCGCGAACGAATTGAGGTTTGTTTTTGATCGTGAAAATGCAGATGTTGGTGTCCAGCATGTACCTGAGCATTAAAACCCTTCGCGTTCCTGATCTGCGGGTTGATCACGGCTGGCCATGTACTCTGGCGTTGCATCGTCGGCGTCGAACCAACTGTCCCATGATTCCCCAGCCGGGGTGATGATGCGCGTACGGCCTATTGCGACAATGTCCACACGGGTAACGTCTTCAGGAAGGGCGACGGACTTTGGCAAGCGGATGGCCTGGCTGCGGTTGCTTTTAAAGACAGCACCTTGCTCCATGATGGGCCTCCTTGAAAAGCGGCAATGTGTGACTGAAGTTTAGGTAGGCAGATGTATATGTCAATGGGATATACAGCCAGTTGGTACAAGCGGTCAGAGTTCCAGGCTCTGTGTGAAAAGCCTTGATACTGCGTTGAAAACAGCCTTGCCTGACCTTCGTCTCAAGACATTTCACACAGAGAGCCTAGTCTGGCCAGCAGCTCATCCGTGTGCGCAAACAGTAGATCTACATGCGGCAGCGTCGGGCGCTTGAGGATCAACACGGGCACACCAAGCTCCCGCGCCACCTCCAGCTTCGGCTCGGTCGCCACGCTGCCGCTGTTCTTGCTGATCAGCACATCGATCTTGCGCCGCTGGAACAGCGCCCGTTCATCCTCGATATGGAACGGTCCACGCGCACCAATCACTTCGCATCGCGCGTTGCCAGGGCAGGCCTCCAGCGCTCGCAAAGTCCAGAACTGCTCCGGCGGAATCTCCTCCAGATGTTGCAGCGGCTCCCGCCCCAGGGTGAACAGCGGCCTGCGGAACGGTTTGAGTGCTTCGATCAACCCCGCCCAGTCTTCGACTTCGCGCCAGTCGTCCCCCGCCTGCGCCTGCCAGGCCGGTCGGCGCAAGGCCCAGCACGGCACACCAGCAATTCGTGCGGCGCTGGCGGCATTGCGGCTGATCTGCGCGGCATAGGGGTGGGTGGCGTCGATCAGCAGGGTGATACCTGCCTCGCGCAGGTAGCTGGCCAGGCCCTCGGCGCCACCAAACCCGCCGACCCGCACCTGGCATTGCAGGTCCTGCGGCACCCTGCCGATACCGGCCAGGCTGTAGACATGTTGAGGGCCAAGGCGGCGGGCGATGGCCAGGGCTTCGGTGATGCCGCCTAGCAGCAAGATGCGAGTCGTCATTGCACGCCTGCCTTGCCGACGATACCGCCCTGGCGGTCGATGGCGAATACTTCCACGTGTACCTGTGCCGGCACCACGCTGCGGGCAAAGGCCAGGGCGTGGGCACACACCGCATCACCCAGGGCGATGCCGGCTGCATGCGCCAGGGCCAGCGCCTGCTGGCTGGTATTGGCGTCCATGATCGCGGCCTGCAGGGCTTCGTCGGCACCGATGTCTGCAGCCCAGCCGGCCAGTTGTGGCAGGTCGATGCTGGAGTGGCGGCTGTGCAGGTCCATGTGCCCGGCGGCCAGTTTGCTGATTTTACCGAAGCCGCCGCACAGGCTCAGGCGCGACACCGGTACCTTGCGCAGGTGCTTGAGCACCGCGCCGACGAAGTCGCCCATTTCGATCAGGGCGATTTCCGGCAGGCCGTAGACACGGCGCATGGTGTCTTCACTGGCGTTGCCGGTGCACGCGGCAATGTGCGTGTAGCCGTTGGTATGGGCCACGTCGATGCCCTGGTGGATCGAGGCGATATAGGCCGCGCAGGAAAACGGCCGCACGATACCGCTGGTGCCGAGGATCGACAGCCCGCCAAGGATGCCCAGGCGCGGGTTCATGGTTTTCAGCGCCAGCTGCTCGCCGCCCTGCACGTTGACTGTGACCTCGAAGCCACCCGCGTAGCCGCACTCGTCAGCCAGGCGTTGCAGGTGCTCGCTGATCATGCGCCGTGGTACCGGGTTGATGGCCGGTTCACCCACTGCCAGTACCAGGCCTGGGCGGGTAACAGTGCCTACGCCCTGGCCGGCGACGAAACGGATACCGGGCTCGCTCTGCAGGCGCACCTGGCTGTAGAGCAGGGCGCCGTGGGTCACGTCCGGGTCGTCGCCGGCGTCCTTGAGTGTGCCGGCTTCGGCGCTGTCGTCAGCCAGGCGGCAGAATTCCAGGCGCATCTGCACCACCTTGCCCTTGGGCAGGGTGATATCCACCGCATCGTCACGCTGCCCGGTGAGAAGCAGCTTGGCCGCCGCCAGGCTAGTGGCGGTGGCGCAGCTGCCAGTGGTCAGGCCGCTGCGCAGGGGCGCGGGCTGTTCGCGGGTTTCTTCACGCATCGGCGGGCTTTACCACTTCAAGCAAGGTGATTGGCAGCGCCTGGCGCCAGGTGTCGAAGGCGCCCAACGGCTGGGCATGGGCGACATGCACGCGGGTCAGTTCGCCACCGTGTTGCTCGCGAAAATGCGCTAGGGCCAGTTCGCTTTGCAGGGTCACTGCGTTGGCCACCAGCCGGCCGCCGGGGCGCAGGTTTGCCCAGCACAGGTCGAGCACGCCTTCGCGGGTGACGCCGCCGCCGATGAAGATTGCATCGGGTTGCTCCAGGCCTTCCAGCGCTGCCGGTGCCTTGCCGCGGACCAGTTGCAGGCCGGGTACGCCTAACGCATCGCGGTTGTGTTCGATGAAGCCCTGGCGGCCTTCGTCGGCCTCGATGGCCAGGGCGCGGCAGGCTGGGTGGGCGCGCATCCACTCGATGCCGATCGAGCCGCAGCCTGCGCCCACGTCCCACAGCAGCTCGCCGGGTTGTGGTGCCAGACGCGCCAGGGTGATGGCGCGGACATCGCGCTTGGTCAGCTGGCCGTCGTGGCGGAAGGCGCTGTCTGGCAGGCCGGCCAGCCGGTGCAGGCGTGGCTGGTCGGGCGCGGCCAGGCATTCGATGGCGACCAGGTTGAGTGCGGCGATATTGGTGTGCGGCCAGTCCTGCGCGGTGCCGGCCAACTCACGCTCCTGTTCGCCACCCAGGTGTTCGAATACCCGCAGGCGGCTTGGCCCGAAGCCATGCTCGCGTAGCAGCGCGGCAATTGCCGTGGGGCTGTCGCCATCGTTGCTCAGCACCAGCAGGCGTATGCCGCTGTACAGGTGGGCGTTGAGCGCCGCCAGTGGCCGGGCCACCACCGACACCACCTGCACGTCTTGCAGCGGCCAGCCCAGGCGGGCAGCAGCCAGGGCGCAGGAGGAGGGCATCGACAGCACACGCATTTCTGCGCCAGGTACCTGGCGCGCCAGGCTGGCACCGACGCCGTAGAACATCGGGTCGCCGCTGGCCAGCACGCACACCGGCTCGCCGCGCAGGGCCAGTACCGGGGCCAGCGAGAACGGGCTTGGCCAGGCCAGCCGTTCGCCGGCCACGCAGCGTGGCAACAGGGCCAGCTGGCGCGGGCTGCCGAAGATCCGCGCAGCGCCCAACAGCGCGCGCCTGGCCTGCTTGCCCAGGCCACTGAAGCCGTCTTCGCCGATGCCTACTACTGTCAGCCAGGGTGTCATGTATACCTCTTCAAGATTTTGGGGCTGCTTTGCAGGCCATTGCGACACAAGGCCGCTCCTACACGGGGTGCGGTGATCCCTGTAGGAGCGGCCTTGAGTCGCGATGGGGCGCACAGCGCCCCCAAAATTTCAGCCCAAACCCGAATGATGCTCGACCACCGGCTTTTCATGCCGCCGGACAAAGCAGGCATAATACCGCGCCTTCTACACTCAAGCGCATTTTCACAGATTGCCGGACGCCCCTTTGACGCAGGCCCATGCCCCCCATGTATCGCCCCGCCCCTCGGCCTGCCCGGGGTTGTGGCGCATCGTCAGTGCCCGTGATGGCGGTATCTGCCGTATCAAGCTGCCGGGTGGCCTGCTGCTGGCCGAGCAGGCCGACGCCGTGGCAGCGGCGGCCGAGCGTTTCGCTGGCGGGGTGATCGAGGCCACCAACCGCGGCAACTTGCAGATTCGCGGCATCGGCAGCGAGCATCGCGCCTTGGTCGACACTTTACTCGCTGCTGGCCTGGGCCCGCGCGAGGCGGCCGGTGACGATGTGCGCAACCTGATGCTCAGCCCGCTGGCGGGGCATGACCCGGTCATGCTGCTGGATGCCCGACCGCTGGCCGGGCAGATCCTCGAGCTGCTCGAAGGCACCCCGCGTTTCCACCAGTTGTCGGCCAAGTTTGCCGTGCAGCTGGATGCCGGCGAAGGCCTGGCCATGCTTGAACATCCGCATGACCTGTGGCTGTCGGCCCTGCGCCTGGAACAACAGACCTGGCTGGCGTTTGGCCTGGCGAGTTGCCCGCACGTCGGCCAAGTGCTCGGAGCGGTGCCGGTGGAGCAGGGCCTGGCGCTGGTGCGCGCCGTACTGGAACGCTTCCTCGACCTGGCAACCCCGGCGCAGTCACGCATGCGCCAGTTGCTTGAGACGTGCTCGGCAAGCGACTTTGTCGGCGGGCTTGGCCTGGATATTCGCCGCGATGCTGCCGTGCTCGCCTGGCGCCGAGAAGCTCAACACGCTTCATGGCTGGGCAAGCTGCCCCAGGCGCATGGCCTGGCCCTTGGTGTTGCCCCGCCGCAAGGCCGCCTGACCCCGGCCATGCTGCGTGGTGCCGCCCGCATTGCCCGTGAACTGGGCGACGGCAGCCTGCGCCTGAGCCCCTGGCAAAGCCTGGTGCTGACCAACCTGCAAGCACAGCACATCGAACAGGCCCAGGCCGAGTTGTCCGCCCTTGGCCTGCTCTGCCACGACCATGAGCCGCTGGCACGCATCAGCGCCTGCACCGGCAGCAGCGGCTGTGCCAAGGCCCTGGGCGAAACCAAGGCCGATGCCGTTACCCTGGCCGTGCTGCTGGGCCCTGGCACCCCCGCCAGCGTGCACCTGTCCGGCTGCCCCCGATCCTGCGCCATGGCCCATGTTGCCCCGGCCACCCTGCTGGCCCGCTCGCCGGGCCGTTATGACCTGTACCTGCGTGACGCGCGCCAGCCGGGCTTTGGTGCCCTGCGCGGCACCGACCTTACCTTGAACGAAGCAGGCGCCATGCTCGACCTGCCGACGGAGCACCTTGATGATTGACTACATCCGCGATGGTCAGGAGATCTATCGCAATTCCTTCCGGATCATCCGTGAGGAAGCCCGACTCGAGCGGATCCCCGCAGACCTCGAAAAGCTCGCCGTACGGGTGATCCACGCCTGTGGCATGGTCGACGCCATCGATGGCCTGCAGTTCTCCGAAGGCGCTGGCCGGGCCGGGCGCGAGGCGCTGCTGAACGGCGCGCCGATCCTGTGCGATGCGCACATGGTTGCCGAAGGCATCACCCGTGCCCGCCTGCCCGCAGACAACAAGGTTATCTGCACCCTGCGTGACCCCAGTGTGCCAGGCCTGGCCAAGGACGCCGGCAACACCCGTTCCGCCGTGGCCCTGGAGCTGTGGCGCCCGCACCTGGAAGGCAGCGTGGTGGTGATCGGCAACGCCCCCACCGCGCTGTTCTACCTGCTGGAAATGCTTGACGCCGGTGCCCCCAAGCCGGCGCTGATCCTCGGCTTCCCGGTCGGTTTCGTCGGCGCTGCCGAGTCCAAGGCCATGCTCGCCGCCGACAGCCGCGGTGTTCCGTTTGTAATCATGCAAGGCCGCCTGGGCGGCAGCGCGATGGCCGCTGCCGCGGTCAACGCCCTGGCCACGGAGGTGGAGTGATGGCGCCGCGTGGACGACTGCTGGGGCTGGGCGTGGGCCCAGGCGACCCGGAACTGATTACCCTCAAGGCCCTGCGCCTGCTGCGTGAAGCGCCGGTGGTCGGCTACTTCGTGGCCAAGGGCAAGCGTGGCAATGCCTTCGGCATCATCGAGGCGCACCTGCAGCCCGAGCAGACCTTGCTGCCGCTGGTCTACCCGGTGACCACCGAGGCGCTGCCAGCGCCGTTGTCCTATGAACAGGTCATCAGCGACTTCTACGACGAAGCCAGCCTGCAGGTAGCCGAGCACCTGGATGCCGGCCGTGACGTGGCGGTGATCTGCGAAGGCGACCCGTTCTTCTACGGCTCCTACATGTACCTGCACGACCGCTTGGCACAGCGTTACGAAGCCGAGGTAATCCCTGGTGTCTGCTCGATGCTGGGTGGCGCTTCGGTGCTGGGTGCGCCGCTGGTTTACCGCAACCAGAGCCTGTCGGTACTGTCTGGCGTATTGCCGGCCGAGGAGCTCAAGCGCCGTCTGGCCGACACCGATGCGGCGGTGATCATGAAGCTTGGCCGCAACTTCCCCAAGGTGCGCGAAGTGCTGGCCGAACTGGGCCTGGACGGGCGCGCGCTGTATGTGGAGCGCGCGACCATGGCCAACCAGAAGATTGTGCCGCTGGACCAGGTCGACCCGCAGTCGTCGCCGTACTTCTCGCTGATCATCGTGCCGGGGGAAAAATGGCAGGGCTGAACATGCACAAGGCACCGGCAATCGTCATTCTTGGCCCGGGCAGCCTGGCTACTGCGCAGCGTATCCAGCAGTGTTATCCACAGGCATCGATCCATGGCCTGGAAGGCCGGGTCGAGGGTGCCGACGTCTACTACGGTGCGTTCGGCGATACCTTGCGTGGGCTGTACCAGCAGGACACGCCGATCATCGCGCTGTGTGCCGCAGGTATCGTCATTCGCAGCCTGGCCAGCCTGCTCAACGAGAAGGGCGCGGAGCCGCCGGTGCTGGCCGTGGCCGAGGATGGCAGCGCAGTGGTGCCGTTGCTTGGTGGTCTGGGCGGTGTGAACGTGATGGCGCGCGAAATCGCTGAGGCGTTGGGCGTTGCTGCCGCCATCACCACCAGTGGCGAACTGCGCTTTGGCACCTGCCTGTTGAACCCGCCGCAGGGCTATGCCCTGGCGGATATCGAGCAAGGCAAGCGCTTTGTCTCCGACCTGCTGGCTGGCGAGTCGGTGCGCATCGAAGGTGATGCGCCATGGTTGCTGCAGGCGCAGTTACCTGCCAGCGAAGCGGCGCAACGCACCATCCATGTGGGGCATCACGCGCGTCCGGCCAACCGCGACGAGCTGCTGATCCACCCGCGCTCTGTGGTCGTGGGGGTTGCAGGCGGCAATCTGCACGGTATTCGTGCGGCCTTGCAGCAGGCCGGCATCGCTGAGCCTTCAGTGGCCTGCGTGCTGGCGGATGAGCAGGCGATGGCCGACAGCGCCTTGCACGAAGCGGCGCAGGCCTTGGGTGTTGCCCTGCGCTTCGCGGCCAAGCCAGGCGACGTGGCCAGCATGGTGGCTGCGGCGTTGCCCGATGCCGAGTTGATCGAACAGGCCGAAGTGGTCATCGCGGTGGCGCCTGCCCCGGTCGAGGTGGCGCAGATTGGACGCCGCCGTGGTCGCCTGGCCGTTATCGGCCTGGGCCCAGGTGCCGCCGAACTGATGGTGCCGGCGGTCAAGGCCGAGCTGGCGCGCGCCGAGGATGTGCTTGGCTACGAAACCTATGTGCGCATGGCCGGCCCGTTCCGTGACGAGCAGATCCTGCATTGCACCGACAACCGTGAAGAGATGCAGCGTGCCCGGCATGCCTTCGAACTGGCGGCCCAGGGCCGTTCGGTAGTGGTGGTGTCGTCGGGCGACCCAGGCGTGTTCGCCATGGCGGCGGCGGTACTCGAAGCGCTGCACGAGTCGAGTGACCCGGCGTGGCATCGCGTCGACCTCGAGATCCTGCCTGGGGTGTCGGCCTCGCTGGCGACCGCCGCACAGGCAGGCGCTCCGCTGGGGCATGACTTCTGCGTGATGTCGCTGTCGGACAACCTCAAGCCTTGGTCGATTATTGAAAAGCGCCTGGACCTGGCCGCGCAGGCCGACCTGGTGCTGGCGTTCTACAACCCGATTTCCAGGTCCAGGCCATATCAGCTTGGCGTGGCGCTGGAAGTGGTACGGCGGCATCGCGAGGGGAACACGCCTGTAGTCCTTGGCCGTGACATCGGTAGGCCGGGGCAGACGCTGAAGGTAGTCACCTTGGCCGAACTGCTGCCAGAAATGGTCGACATGCGCACCATGGTGCTGGTGGGGTCTTCCACCACCTGCGCGTTCGACCGCGCAGCTGGCGGGGTCTGGGTCTATACCCCACGCTGGTACGGTGCCAAGCCGTAAGCAGTGGCAGCCCGGGCGGATGAGGAATTGCTTCGGGGCAGTTTGGTGCGCAGGTCACAGGTAGGTTTGCGGCTGGAGCCATTTGGCTTCAACCGTAACCTTTCTGGAGACCTTTCATATGACTGCCGATAACGAGAAGCTGCAACTTCAGGTTCTGCCTGACAAGAACCTGTTCGTCTTCCCCGACCAAATGGGTGAACAAAAACGCGATGCTGCAAAGGCTTGCCACGCCCTGGCAACGCAGGGTGCCAATAAACGACACGACCCCATCCGTGAAACTCAGCTCTGGTTCAAGCAATACATTTTCCTGATGTCCAAGATGGGCTGGGCGCCGACCAACGTCGACGTACAGCAGATTACCCAAAGCAACATGCACCTTGAGATCAGCAACCTGCTGGGCAAGGGCCTGCAGGCGGCCTACGGCGTTTTCAGTGGTGATGTGGCAACTGCCCTGGAAAATCTCGGGAAAACGGTTATTGCAGCGTTGGCCGCGAGTACCAAGAACGTCGAGCTGCTCGACCGCAAGTCGGTGGAAGATGACCGAACCGGGCTGAGCCTTACCAAATGCGAGCAGACGGCCGCAGGCCAGGTGGCGATGCTTGTCAGTGCGATCCAGACCGACGCCAAACCCGACAAGACGGCCAACTATCTGCTGGCCAAGTGGGAAAGCAGCGGTACCTCCAACTTTGCCTGTGGTGCGGTGTTGAATTTCGATCAACGCCAATATGACAAAGTTCGTGCCCTGGTAGAAACCAAGCTTGACGACAATGCCCTGCAGGTCCTGCTGGCACTGGAACTCTAACGATGAAGTGGGCCTGTCGGAATGTTTTCGGCAGGCCTGGAGGGCATGCAGATGCAAGCCAATTACACTTTGTGGTTAAACGGCAACAGCTTGGTATTGATCGATAATTCCGTCAGCGCTTCACGTGCGGAAGCACTGCTGGATGTTCAACTGGCTGCCTACCTGACTGCCAACAAAGGCCATGCCATTCAGGATGCTGCGTGGCACAAGGAATATCTACGAATACAGGGCGGCTTCGGTTGCAATATCGCCACCCTGCATTGCGGCACTGCAGTTGCAACACAGGCATCCGCCTGCGAACCGTGGCAGATCCTGCGGGACAGGCTCCTGGCAGGTGTGCTCGGCACCTTGCGCGAGCCGGTAGCCAAATGCCTCGATGCTTACTCCGCCCAGCCAGACGCTGCCATTGAGCAGTTGTTATGGGTGGAATGCGTTCGGCCGCCAGATGACAAAGGCATCAGCCATGTCCGTATGGAGTTGCGCCTGATACTGGCCGACTCAAGCGTCATCAGTACCGAATTAGGCTTCAGCACTGCAGAGAAATTGGCTGCGGATTGGCTGAGGCAGCCGCTGAGCCTTGCGAGCGGCCAAGCAACCCGGCAGTTCGATGGCAATTATCAAACCCATGAAACGGTGATCCATTCGATAAGCGCGGGCCTGCACGACTCTATAAAGGTCAAACAAATGCAGTACCGCAGCCGGGTCAAAACTTTTGTATCTTCAGGAGCCCCAAATGAGTGAATTCAATCAAAAGGCGGCAAGTGGCAAGTTGGTTCACAGCAGCTTGCTATCCTTCTTGCCTGGTGTCAGTCGCGAAGCACGAGACGACATCCTGTTGGCCAATGCGTTTGCCCAGCAGGTGGCCTGGGGGGATTTCAACGAAGGCCTGGAGCCGGACTGGTTCAGGAACTACTGGCGTAACCTTGCGTTCCTGGGGTTTGACGGCAAGCTCGCTCCCACTTCGAATCGGCCGGGGCCGAACAACGCCAGCCTTGCCGAGCAGGCCCTGGCACAGGTGCGTCAGAAGGGCACAGCCAATCATTACCAAACTGCCGAAGCTTCGCTTCAGGCTTTGCGCAAAGACAACCTGGCTTTGACTGCCTTTGAATCCAGGGCTGTCTCCAAAGGCGTCGGGCGTTTTCAACTGGTGCCTTGCGCACAGCAGTCGAGCGGCTTTATCGACATGGTGTTGGTACACATGCAAATGACGATGAAGAAGACCTCCAAAGATTTTCTCTTCGTGCAGTCGAACAAAGAAGTGAAGGTCGAGGAAGTCCGTGTCGAAGTGATTCACTTCAACTTGCAGGGGTTTCGCGAAGACTACCGCAAGCGGGCACAGGCCAGTGTCGACAAGCAAAATGGCAAGGCCATACATGAGCTGCAGTTGTAGGCGCCCGGCCGGCTGGCCAGAGAAGGTCAGGGCAACAGGTAGCCGCGGATCCCGGTAAAGATGATCTGCGCGGCCAGGGCACAGACGAACAGCCCCATCAGCCGGCTGACAATCTGCAGGCCCTGGTCACCGAGCAGGCGCTCGATACGGTGCGACAGATACAGCACCAAACCCACGGTAAAGCTGGCCAAGGCAATGCTGATGATTGCCAGCAATTTGTCATCCCAGTGCGGTTGGCTCACCCCCATCACCAGCAAGGCGCCGATGGTGCCAGGCCCAACGGTGAGCGGGATGGTCAGCGGTACGATGGTGACGTCCTGCTGCACGTTATCGGCCTGTACGGCAGATTTGCCTTGGGCCATGCCCAGCGCGGAAATGAACAGCACACTGCCGGCGCCGATACGAAAAGCGTCGGCGGTGATGCCGAAAATACCGAAGATCGCCCGCCCGAACAGGTACAGCAGCACACTGGCGATGAGCGCGGCAAAGGCCACCTTCCAAGCCAGTTGCTTGCGCTCCTTGCTGGAGTGGCCACGGGTCAGGCTGATGAAGCACGACAGCACGAAGAACGGGCTGTAGAGCACGAGCATTTTCAGGTAGACGCTGAACAACTCATGGAGCATGGGGGCAGTCCAGGCAGTTAGGGCTGGGCAGAGTTTATCAGCAGATTCCGTTGCTATCCTGTGCCGGCCTGTTCGTGGCGGTACAGGCACTTCAGATCAGGAAGTATGCGCCGGGTCTATCTTGGCTTCGCGGTGGTTGGCCCAGTACTGGATCAGTTCGCGCAACTGCGACAGTTCCACCGGCTTGGCCATGTGCCCATCCATGCCCGCCAGCCGCGCGCGTTCCTTGTGTTCGGCCAGAATGTGCGCGGTCAGCGCCACCACCGGGGTGCGCTGGCGCTGGTTGGCAGTTTCCCAGGCACGCAACTGCTGGGTGGCCGAGAAACCGTCCAGGATCGGCATTTCGCAGTCCATCAGCACCAGGTCATAGCGCTGCGCTTTCATCGCCTGCAACGCCTCTTCGCCATTGCAGGCAGTGTCGGGCTCGAGGTTGAGCTTGCCGAGCATGCCGCGGATTACCTTGGTCGAGATGCTGTTGTCCTCGGCAACCAGCACGCGGAAATCGCCGGGCAGGTCCAGCGCCTGCGGGATGCCAGGCAGGCTGGCAGGCACCGCTTGCTCGCGGCCGCGCTGGGCCAGCTCCTCGGCCAGGGTGGTCTTCAGCGTGTAGCCGGCCACCGGCTTGGCGAGTATCCGCTTTACCCCGGCGTTGCGCGCAATGACCTTGCTCGGCGCGTTGCTGATGCCGGTAAGCATCACCACCAGGATGTCGTGGTTAAGGCTCGGGTCTTCCTTGATCTTGGCGGCCAGCTGCATGCCGGTCATGCCGGGCATGTTCTGGTCCAGCAGCACGGCGTCGAAGTAGTCGCGCAGGTGCGCCTTGGTGCGCAGTAGGGCCAGCGCTTCCTTGCCTGATGGCACTGCGCTGACGTTCATGCCCCAGGCACTGCACTGTTGCACCAGTACCTTGCGGCAAGTGTCGTTGTCGTCCACCACCAGCACGCGCGCATCGCGCAACGGGCCGTCGAGGTCGGCCGGTGGTTGCTCCAGGCGCGAAGGGTCCAGCGGCAGGGTCAGCCATAGGGTATTGCCCATGCCGGTGCTGCTCTTGATGCCGAACTCGCCCTGCATCAGGCCGATCAGTTGCTTGGCGATGACCAGCCCGAGATGGCCGCCCAGCTTGTTGCTGGAAAGGAAGTGGTGGCTGTGCAGCTCGGCCTGCAGCAATGCTTCGCGGTCGGCGGCTGGCAGCGGCTCGCCGCTGTCCTGCACGGCAATGCGCAGGCGCGGCACCTCGCCGCGCTGGTCCAGCGCGACAACCAGCAAAATCTCCCCCTGATCGGTGTTTTTCAGCGCGTTTTCCAGCAGGCTCGACAAGGCCTGGCGCAGGCGCGTCGGGTCTCCGCTGATCACCCGCGGTACTTGCGGCTGGGTAAAGCTGATCAGCTCGATGTTCTGCTGCTCGGCCTTGGCGCGGAAGATGTTCAGGCAATCCTCGATCAGCGCGTTGAGGTCGAACTGCACGTCATCCAGCTCGATCTGCCGGGACTCCAGCTTGGAAATGTCGAGAATTTCGTTGATCAGTGTGAGCAGTTCATTGCCGGCGCTGTGGATGGTCTGCACGTAGTCGCGCTGCTTGACTGACAACGGTGTGCCCAGCAGCAGCTCGGTCATGCCCAGCACACCGTTCATGGGCGTGCGGATTTCGTGGCTGATCTTCGCCAGGAACTCGGCCTTGGCGTTGATTTCGGCATCGCTGGCGGCCAGCGCACGGCTGGCGCTGAAGCGCTCCTCACTCATGCGCCGCAGGCGTTCGCTGACTGCCAGGTTGAGCAGCAGGCCGCTGACCACGGTCAGGCCCAGCAGGATGCACAGCAGCCACGGTGTCGAGGTGCGGGTAAGGCCGAGCAGGGCCGGCAACAACACCAGGCCACCGAGGTTGAACACCACCATGGCCAGGCTGAACAGGCGCGCGGGCGCATAGCCCCGGTACCAGTGGTAGCTGCTGACCAGCAGCATGCTTACGCTGCCTAGCGCCATCAGGGCATAGGTCATCAGGTTGAGGGGCAGGGTGTCGACGAACAGCAGCACCAGGCCGCTGACCGCAACCACCAGCATTTCGCCTTGCAGCAGGCGGTTCAGCCGGGGCGAATTGCACGGCGAGAAGAAATGCAGGGTGAAATACAGCCCGGACAGGCCAGCCAGTACCAGGGTGAGGTAGGCGGCGGGCGTCTGCGCGCTGTGCCATACGTGCCACCAGGGGCCGCTGAGGTTCAGCAGGATCAGGCCGCTGAGCAGCATCAGGCCGTGGTACAGCGCCAAGATCAGGGTGGTGCTGGAGCGGCTGTAAAGGAAGCGGATCAGGTTGTGCATGATCAGCATCACCAAACCGCCGAACAGCATGCCGAACAGTAGCGGCTGGCTCTGGTTGGAGGCGGCCACGGCCGCTGGCTCCAGGCTGATGGCCGGGCGCAGCTGATGCTCGGACACCAGCCGCAGGTAGATGTCCAGGGGTTGCTTGCTGTTAGGCAAGGGCAGTAAATGGTCGCTGCCATGAAGGGTCGGGCTGGCATTGCCGGCCAGGCGCCCGTGGTGCAGCTGACGCAGAAGTTTGTCGCCGTCGAGGGCGTAGAAGTCCAGGGCAGACAGGTCGGGGGCGAATACCCGCAGCAATTGTTCCTGGTCGCCTGGTGGCAGGTGGTAGTGCAACCATAAGGCCTGTTCCGCCGGGGCGGCATCCAGGTCGGCGAGGATCAGTGGGCTGAACTGGTTGCGGTAACGCTCGGAGCGTACGTCGCTTAGTTGCAGGTTGGCCTGTTCGTCGAGCAGAACGGTCCAGCCTCCGTCATGTTCGGCCGCGGCCGGGAACATGCAGAGCAAGGTCAGCAAGCTGACGATCAGAGCTGAGGCAATCCGAAGCCGACGCACTACGAAATCCCTTCTTAGCCGATGTGCCGGGTACTAACTATGCGCGGCGCGCCAAGTCGAAGGCAAGGCCCCGGCTGGGCCCTGTCGACGAGCCGGATGCCGTGTGCGCAAGGCAGCACGGCGCTCCGGTAGTACTTACTGTTGGTGCTCACCGCGCTCACGGGCGATGGCCCGGTAGCCGATGTCGGTACGGTAGAAGCTACCGTTCCAGCTCACTTCCTTGGCCAGGCGGTAAGCCTGCTGCTGCGCGTCGGCAACGGTGCTGCCCATGGCGGTAGCACACAGCACGCGCCCGCCGTTGGTGACCACCTGGCCATCCTTGAGCGAAGTACCGGCATGGAACACCTTGCCTTCGATCTTCGCTGCAGCGTCCAGGCCGTTGATCACGTCGCCCTTGGCGTAGTCGCCCGGGTAACCGCCAGCTGCCAGCACCACGCCCAGGCTCGGGCGCGGGTCCCACTGCGCTTCGACCTTGTCCAGCGCCTTGGCGAATGCGGCCTCGACCAGCAGTACCAGGCTCGACTCCAGGCGCAGCATGACTGGCTGGGTTTCCGGGTCGCCAAAACGGCAGTTAAACTCGATGACCTTGGGGTTGCCCGCCTTGTCGATCATCAGACCAGCGTAGAGGAAACCGGTGTAGACGTTGCCTTCCTCGGCCATGCCGCGCACGGTCGGCCAGATCACCTGGTCCATCACGCGCTGGTGCACGTCGGCAGTCACCACTGGGGCAGGGGAGTAGGCACCCATGCCGCCGGTGTTCGGGCCAGTGTCCTGGTCGCCGACGCGCTTGTGGTCCTGGCTGGTGGCCATGGGCAGCACGTTGTGGCCATCGACCATGACGATGAAGCTGGCTTCCTCGCCGTCGAGGAACTCTTCGATCACCACACGCGAACCGGCTTCACCGAAGGCGTTGCCGGCCAGCATGTCACGCACGGCGGCTTCGGCTTCTTCGAGGGTCATGGCGACGATCACGCCCTTGCCTGCGGCCAGGCCGTCGGCCTTGATCACGATCGGCGCGCCTTTCTCTTGCAGGTAGGCCAGCGCCGGCTCGATCTCGGTGAAATTCTGGTAGTCGGCAGTCGGGATCTTGTGACGCGCCAGGAAGTCCTTGGTGAAGGCCTTGGAGCCTTCCAGTTGGGCTGCGCCCTTGGTTGGGCCGAAGCAGTCTAGGCCGCGGCTGCGGAACAGGTCGACCACGCCGATGACCAGCGGTGCTTCAGGGCCGACGATGGTCAGGTCGACGTTCTTCTCGGCGAAGTCGGCCAGTTGCTCCAGGGCGCAGACGTCGATGGCGACGTTTTCGCACTTGGCTTCAATGGCGGTGCCGGCGTTGCCCGGGGCAACGAAGACTTTCTCGACGCGAGGGTCCTGGGCGACTTTCCAGGCCAGGGCGTGCTCACGGCCGCCGCTGCCGATGATCAAAACTTTCATGTCAAAACCTCGAATTCTGTTTGGCGCCGATCCCGGTTCTGATGTGGGAGCGGCCTTGTGTCGCGAAAGGGCCGCAAAGCGGCCCCGGCAATTTCTGCTGCGAAGCTGAAAACCTGGGGGCGCTTCGCACCCCTTTCGCGACGCAAGGCCGCTCCCACAAACAGGGCCGAGGTTCGGCCGGCCATCTTGATTAGTGGCGGAAGTGGCGCATACCGGTGAAGACCATCGCGATACCTGCCTCGTCGGCAGCGGCGATGACTTCGGCATCACGCATCGAGCCACCCGGCTGGATCACGGCGCTGATACCCACTTTAGCGGCATTGTCGATGCCGTCACGGAACGGGAAGAACGCGTCCGAGGCCATGACCGCGCCCTGTACCTGCAGGCCAGCATGCTCGGCCTTGATTGCAGCAATGCGAGCGGAGTTGACGCGGCTCATCTGGCCGGCGCCAACGCCGATGGTCTGGCGCTGCTTGGCGTAGACGATGGCGTTGGACTTTACGAACTTGGCCACTTTCCAGGCGAACACCAGGTCATGGATCTCTTGCTCGGTCGGCGCGCGCTTGGTGACGATTTTCAGGTCATCGGCGGTGATCATGCCGATATCGCGGCTTTGCACCAGCAGGCCACCATTGACACGCTTGAAGTCCCAACCAGCAGCACGTTCGGCTGGCCACTCGCCGCATTCCAGCAGACGTACGTTCTGCTTGGCGGCAACCACGTCGCGGGCAGCCTGGGAGATTTTCGGGGCGATGATCACTTCGACGAACTGGCGGTCGACGATGGCCTTGGCGGTTTCGCCGTCCAGTTCACGGTTGAAGGCGATGATGCCGCCGAACGCCGACTCGGTGTCGGTGGCGTAGGCCAGGTCGTAGGCCTTGCGGATACCGCCTTCTTCTTCAGGCACTACAGCCACGCCGCATGGGTTGGCGTGCTTGACGATGACGCAGGCTGGCTTGACGAAGCTCTTCACGCACTCCAGCGCGGCGTCGGTGTCGGCCACGTTGTTGAACGACAGCTCCTTGCCCTGCAGCTGCACGGCAGTGGAAATGCTGGCTTCGCCTTTTTTGGCTTCTACGTAGAACGCCGCGCTCTGGTGCGGGTTCTCGCCGTAGCGCATTTCCTGGGCCTTGACGAACTGGCTGTTGAAGGTGCGCGGGAACTCGCTGCGATCTTCAGTGGTCAGGGTGTCCTTGGCCTGGTCGATGGTGCCCATGTAGTTGGCGATCATGCCGTCGTAGGCGGCAGTGTGCTCAAACGCCTTGAGCATCAGGTCGAAGCGCTGGGCGTAGGTCAGGCCACCGGCCTTGAGGCCTTCGACGATGCCGGCGTAGTCGCTGGCGTTGACCACGATGGCCACGTCCTTGTGGTTCTTGGCTGCCGAACGGACCATGGTCGGGCCGCCGATGTCGATGTTCTCGATGGCAGTCGGCAGGTCACAACCAGGCTTGGAAATGGTGGCTTCGAACGGGTACAGGTTGACCGCAACCAGGTCGATCGGCTTGATGCCGTGCTCGTTCATGATGGCGTCGTCGGTGCCACGACGGCCGAGGATGCCACCGTGAATCTTCGGGTGCAGGGTCTTGACCCGGCCATCCATCATTTCGGCGAAGCCGGTGTAGTCGGCCACTTCCACCGCGTTCACGCCGTTGTCCTTGAGCAGCTTGTAGGTGCCGCCGGTGGACAGGATCTCGACACCGAGCTGCTGCAGCTCACGGGCGAATTCGAGGATACCGGTCTTGTCGGAGACGCTGATCAGGGCGCGGCGGACTGGCAGGCGGGTAGTCTGGTCGGTCATTTCGGGTTCCAATAACGCGGTGGAGTCAGCAAAAAAGGCGCCTCTGTTCAGGGAGCCGCCTTTTCTGGTTGGGATTCTGGCTTACAACAAGTCGTACTGCTTGAGCTTCTTGCGCAGGGTACCTCGGTTCAGCCCGAGCATCTCGCTGGCCTTGGTCTGGTTGCCCTTCACGTAGTTCATCACGCTTTCGAGCAGGGGCGCCTCGACTTCGGAGAGCACCAGGTTGTACACGTCCGTCACGGTCGCGCCTTCCAGGTGGGCGAAGTAGTTGTGCAGCGCCTTCTCGACGCTGTCGCGAAGGGTCTGGCCCTCTTCGCTCGGCGTGTTGAGGTGCTGTTTCAGGTTGGCGTTGTCGCTCACGGGCGTTGTTCCACTCACAAAATTCTCGGTCATCATCGTCATGCGGCCACCCCTTGTCCGTCCTCTGTCTCAAGGCTCTGTCGACGTTCGTTGAAAAACGCGCGAACGTTGGCGCACTGCGCTTGTGTATCTTCCAAAGCGTTGAACCGGGAGCGAAACTCCTTGCCGCCGGGTCGTGTTGCCAGGTACCAGCCAACGTGCTTGCGGGCGATACGTACGCCCATCACATCGCCATAGAAGGCATGCAGCGCGGCCAGGTGCTCCAGCAGGATGCGTTCCACTTCGTCCAGTTGCGGCGCTGGCAGGTGTTCGCCAGTGCGCAGGTAGTGCTCGATCTCGCGAAAGATCCATGGCCGCCCCTGGGCGGCCCGGCCGATCAACAGGCCATCGACCCCGGTGGCGTCCAGCACCGCCTGGGCCTTTTCTGGCGAGGTGATATCGCCGTTGGCAAAAACCGGGATCGACACCGCCTGCTTGATGGCAGCGATGGTGTCGTATTCGGCTTCGCCGGTGTACAGGTCGGCGCGTGTGCGGCCATGCACCGCCAGCGCCTGGATGCCGGCCTGTTCGGCGATTTTCGCCACGTTCAGGCCGTTCTTGTTCGCCCGGTCCCATCCGGTGCGGATCTTCAGGGTCACCGGGACGTCCACGGCGCCGACCACGGCGTGGAGGATCTCGCTGACCAAGGCTTCATCTCTCAATAAAGCAGAGCCTGCAGCTTTGTTGCAGACTTTTTTTGCCGGGCAGCCCATGTTGATATCGATGATCTGGGCACCCGCTTCGACGTTGGCCTTCGCTGCCGCTGCCATCATCTGCGCATCACCGCCAGCGATCTGTACCGAGCGTGGCTCGGGATCACCTTCATGGATGCGGCGCAGGCTCGACTTGCGGCTGTTCCACAGGCTCATGTCGCTGCTGACCATTTCCGATACCACCATGCCGGCGCCCAGGCGCTGGCAAAGCGTGCGGAAAGGCTGGTCCGTGACCCCGGCCATGGGCGCGAGGATCAGGTTGTTACGTAGTGTGTATGGGCCGATGCGTACCGCCGACATAGGTGATCCCTGTTGTGGGGCCGAATCTTGGAGTTCGAAAAAGGGTTGGCATGATACCCGCTCTCGGTGACCGGATAAAGATGGATTTGGATAAAATCTGAACAGTTGTCGGCTTATGACATTTGGTGCGGGTGAGGGCTTGGGGCTGCTTTGCAGCCCTGTCGCGACACAAGGCCGCTCCCACAGGGAATGCGAACCCCGGCCAATCCTTTATTCCGGCGAACGGAAGCTCAAGCTGTAGTTCACCGCCTTCGGCCCTGGGTCGAGGATGTCCAGGGCGATGTGGATCGGCGTCTGGCTGGGCATTTCGCCACGCCCGGCCAGTTCACCGGACAGGTACTCGCTGGGCTTGAAGCGCCGGCTGGCGATCAGTTGGCCATTGAGGTCGGCGAAGCGCAGCTCCAGCAGTGGGAACGGCTGGGCGAACGGCGCGCGGTTATAGATGATTGCGTCAACAATCAGTGCGCCCTTGAAGTCCGGGTGGCTGCGTACCACCAGGTTGCTGCTTTTGATCCGTGCGATATCGACGCGGGTGGGTACCTGGCAGCCGACCAGCGGGCAGATTTGCTGGAAGATCGGCCGGTACTGGTCCTGGCGGGCCATCTCGTCGAAATGGAACCACACATACTGGAACGCCAGCAGGCCAGCGGCCAGCAAGGTCAGCAAGCCCCACAGCAGGCGTTTTCCCCAGTTGGGCGCCGGCTTTTCCCAGCCCAGTTGAAGCGGGTCGTCGACCACATCTACCAGCGGCTCCTTGCGCGCCGGTCGCTCGCTTTTGCCGGCAAAGCCTGGTTCCAGGCGCTCGCCGGGAAGCGGTTCGACATGGTCGTCGTCGTGCACCGACAGGTGCAGCGGTAGTGGCTCATCATCCCGGGCGCTCAGGCCTTTCTCGGCGATTTCGTCTTCACTGGCGTGCAGTGGTTCACTGAACGCGTCGGGCTCATCGATTTCGGCAGCCCGGCGCACCGGCGGCTCGTCGTCGATGTCCAGGTCCAGATTGCCGCCCAGGGTCGGTTCGGTGCGATCGCCGGGGGCAGGCTCCAGGTCCAGCTCCAGCTCCAGGGGCTCCGGCGCCAGCAGTACTGGCTCAGGTTGTGCTTCGCGTTGCGGCTCGAAGGGCTCACCGGTGGCCGTACCGAACAGATCCTCGACATGCTCGTCCGGCTGCTGCTCGTCGCGACGCGCCTGCAGCCCGTCATCCAGGTTGGCTGGACGTGCCGGGGCCGGTTGGCCGCGACGTTCCAGGCGTTCCAGTTCCTTGTCGAGGTCGAGCTCGTCCAGTGCCTGGGCGGTAAGCGCCCAGTCCTCGTCAGCGGTGCTGCTGTGCGCACTGATGGCAGGTTCGGCGGCGAGCGCCGGCTCGGCCAGTGGTTCGGCAGGCGCAGCAGGTACCGGCGCAGGCACCACAGGGGTGCTGGCGGTAGCAGTGCGGTTCTGCTCCAGCAGCTGCTTGGCGGCGTTGAACACCTGCAAGCAGTGGCCGCAGCGCACCACGCCGCGTGCCACGCTCAACTGCTGGTGGGTGACGCGAAAGCTGGTCTGGCAATGCGGGCACTGGGTGACGAAACTGTCGGTCATGCGGCGATCCGGGAACTGTGCAGAAAAGTATTCTAGGCCTGCTTAACGGCGGCGACCACTGATGCGCACCCAGCCGTCGCGCACGACGATCGGGTCCAGCTCGAAGTCGGCGGCGTAGGCAGCGGCCACTTCCTCACCCTGCTCGGCGAGGATGCCCGACAGTGCCAGCAGGCCACCTGGGCGGACCAGGCCGGACAGCTGCGGTGCCAGCGACACCAGCGGGCCGGCAAGGATGTTGGCGACCAGCACGTCGGCCTGCATCGCCGGCATATGTTCGGGCAGGTACAGCGCCAGCTTGTCATCGGCAATACCGTTGCGCTGGGCGTTGTCACGCGACGCCTCGATGGCCTGCACGTCGATGTCGGTACCGACCGCTTCACGGGCGCCCAGCAGCAGCGCGGCGATGGCCAGGATGCCCGAGCCACAGCCGAAGTCCAGCACCTGGGTGCCGTCCAGTTGCTGGCCGTCGAGCCATTCCAGGCACAGGGCGGTAGTAGGGTGGGTGCCGGTGCCGAAGGCCAGGCCCGGGTCGAGCAGTAGGTTCACCGCGTCCTTTTCCGGGGCATCGTGCCAGCTAGGCACGATCCACAGGCGGCGGCCAAAGCGCATCGGCTGGAAGTTGTCCATCCAGCTGCGCTCCCAGT
Organism: Pseudomonas sp. TWI929; assembly: GCF_039673335.1. Lineage (NCBI taxonomy): Bacteria > Pseudomonadati > Pseudomonadota > Gammaproteobacteria > Pseudomonadales > Pseudomonadaceae > Pseudomonas > Pseudomonas sp. TWI929. Next base: position 49,262 of record NZ_JBDJLK010000017.1, on the reverse strand, counting down.
CCTGGTCCTCGATCACCTCGGCCTGATGCTCGGGCAGCTCGGCGCCGGTCAGCAGGCGCAGGTGGGCGAACACCTGCTCAGGATCGGCATCGGCCTCGAACAAGGCCAGCAGGTGGGTGTGCGACCACAGCGGGGTGGTGTTGAGGTCTGGCTCGAAGATCGGTTGATCTTCGGCATCCATGAACGTGACCGAGACGGCGCCTACTTCGAGCAGGGCGTCTTCGTAGGTTTCGGCTTGTTCCGGGCTGATGGCCAGGCGTACTTGCAGCCAGGGCATGGCGGGCACCTTTGGTAAATCGACAGGGGCAGCCCTAGGCTGCGCGAAGGCTGGCAGTTTACGCGAGTGCGGTGGGTTTGTAGAGAAGGCCGGGCATGGACCGTGTGGGAGCGGCCTTGTGTCGCGATCGGGCTGCGGAGCAGCCCCAGGATCTCAGTATCATGCCGAGATTGCCGGGGCCGCTTTGCGGCCCTTTCGCGACACAAGCCGCCCACAGAGGCCGTGGTACATCAGACAAAACAGAGCGAAAGCGACTCAGCTATATATGCAGGCTTCTCTTCACCTTCGATCTCCAGCGTGGCAATCGCTTTGAGCAGCCACTGACCAGGCTTCTTCTCCGTCACCTGGGCCAGCTCCAGCTTCAACCGCACCTGGCTGTCGACCTTGACCGGCTGGATGAAGCGCACGCTGTCCAGCCCGTAGTTCACCACCATCTTCAGCCCTTGCGGCAGGACCAGGATGTCCTCCATCAGTACGGGAATCAGCGACAACGTCAGGAAGCCATGGGCGATTGTGCAGCCAAACGGGGTTTTTGCCGCCTTTTCCGGGTTGACGTGGATGAACTGGAAATCACCCGTCGCCTCGGCGAACAGGTTGATGCGTTGCTGGTCGATCCTCAGCCAGGCGGAGTGGCCCAGTTCCTTGCCAACGTACTGCGAAAGCTCTGTAACCGGTACATAGGGCATCGCGGACTCTCCATGTTGTAAGTTGGTACGAAAGTGCAAGATCAGCACGGCAAGCCGTTTCAGTCAAGTTGCCTGCTTTTCGGCGAATATCGGTATATGGCTGCACGTGCTTATAATGGCCGTGATGCCCGAGGGAGATGCTTATGCTGTTGCGTGGTTTGACCTGGCTGGTGCTGTTCCAGCTGCTGGGGACGGCGATCAATCACCTGTTGGTGCCGTTTCTGCCGGGGCCGATCATCGGCCTGTTGCTGCTGTTGTTCTTCCTCATGGCCCGTGGCGAGGTAGGCAAACCGCTGAACGAGGCTGCCAGCAGCCTGCTGCGCTACCTGCCGTTGTTGCTGGTGCCGCCGGCGGTAGGCGTGATGGTGTATGCCAAGGACATCGCCGCCGACTTCTGGGCGATTGCCGGGGCCTTGCTGATTTCCTGCCTGGTGACGCTGGTGTTTGTCGGGGTGTTGATGCAAAAGCTCATCCACCGCCAGGGCAAGCGTGAGGGGCAGCCATGATGCTCGACTGGCAAGGCGCGCTGGATGCGGTGGTTCACCATCCCTTGTTCGGTATCGGCATCACGCTCGGGGCCTACCAGGTGGTGCTGGCGGCCTTTGAAAAGACCCGCTGGATCTTCCTGCAGCCGGTATTGGTGTCGATGTTGCTGGTGATCGGCGTGTTGCTGCTGTGCGGCATCGGCTACAGCGAATACCGCAAGAGCACCGAAATCATGAACATTCTGCTGGGACCGGCCACCGTCGCCCTGGCCGTGCCGCTGTACCTCAATCTGCGGCGGATCCGCCAGCTGTTCTGGCCCATCTTTACTACGCTGGTAATCGGAGGCCTGTTCGCCACGCTGTGCTGCCTGCTGCTGGGCTGGTGGTTTGGTGCCGAACACATGATCCTGATGACCATGGCGCCAAAGTCGGTGACTTCGCCGATCGCCATGCTGGTGGCCGAGCAGATTGGTGGCGTGGCGGCCCTGGCAGCAGTGTTCGTGCTGATCACCGGAGTGATCGGGGCTATCTTCGGCCCGGCGCTGTTGAGCCGCTTTGGTGTGCACAGCCCCGAGGCGCGCGGCATGTCGCTGGGTGTGACTGCGCACGCGGTGGGCACTTCGGTGGCCCTGCAGGAAAGTGACGAATGCGGCGCCTTTGCCGCGCTGGCAATGAGCCTGATGGGGGTGGCCACAGCGGTGTTCCTGCCGCTGGCGGTCAGCCTGGTGGCTTGAGGAATTGTGATGACGCTACCGTTGTTTCCGCTCAATACCGTGCTGTTTCCTGGCTGCTTCCTTGATTTGCAGATTTTCGAGGCGCGCTACCTGGACATGATTGGGCGCTGCATGAAGCAGGGCGAAGGGTTTGGTGTGGTGTGCATCCTGGAAGGCGAGCAGGTCGGCAAGGCACCGCCGGTGGTCGCCTCGATCGGTTGCGAGGCGGTGATCCGCGACTTCGTGCAGCAAGACAACGGTTTGCTGGGTATACGGGTTGAAGGTGTGCGGCGCTTCAACCTGGAGAGCACCGAGGTACAGAAGGACCAATTGCTGGTCGGGCAGGTGCAATGGCTACCGGAGCAGGCGGACAGCCCGTTGCTTGAGGCCGACGATGACCTGCTGGCGTTGCTGGTGGCCCTTGGCGAGCACCCGATGGTCGAAGCGCTGGACATGCCGCGCCCGGTGGACGGGCGCCAGGCGCTGGCCAACCAGCTGGCGTACCTGCTGCCGTTCATGGAAGAGGACAAGCTGGATTTGCTGACCCTTGACTCGCCGCAGCAGCGGCTGGGCGAGATCCAGAAGCTGCTGGAGCGGATTCAGGGTGAGTTGTTTGCCTGATGGTTCTGTAATGCCTGTGCCGGCCTCTTCGCGGGTAAACCCGCTCCCACAGGTGCCGCACAGGTTTTGAGCTCTGCGAAATACCTGCGGATTTACCCGCGAAGAGGCCAGCGCAGGCAACATCAATACTGATAGCGCAGCAAAGCCTGCGGCAGCGCATGCATGGCAAAGAACGCCAGCAACGCCACGCATGCCGGCAACACCAGCCACCACACCCGTTGCGGCAAGGCTGGCAGCGTCTGCTGGTGTTGCATCAGTGCCAGGTTAAGCGCACATACGCAACACGCCAGCAAAGCCCCGGCAAGGATGTCAGTCGGCCAGTGCGCCCCCAGGTACACCCGCGACAGGGCAATCGCCAGCGCTGGAATGCAGCCCAGCGTCACCCAGGTCAGGCGCATTCGCGGCGGCTGCCCGCGCCCGGCCAGTACTGCCATCACCAGAAAGAACGCAAACGACGCCGAACTGTGCCCGCTAGGCATGCTGTAGCTGGTCAATGGATCGCTCAAAACCTCAGGTCGGGCGCGGGAGAACAGCCATTTCAGCGTGCCATTGGCAACTGCCGTGCCCATTAGCGCGCCCGCTGCGAACATGGCATGCCGCCACTGCCGCGCCAGCAGCAACAGCCCGGTCAGCAGGCCGCCGAGGAACAGCTGGGTGCGGAAATCACCCAGCCGGGTCACCAGCACCACAGCGCCATCAATGGCCTGGCTGCGGTGCTCTTGCACCAAGGTCATCACGCCCTGGTCGAACTCATTCAGGTACGGCCAACCCAGGAACAAACTGGCCAGGGCGACGAAGCTCAGGCCGGCAACCAGCCGGGTGCCATGGCGCTGGTCGCGCAGGCTGCTGTTCAGGCTCAGGCCAATCAGCACGGCCAAAGTACCGGCGATGATGCCGGCATCCAGCCAGAAGCCTTCCGGCAGGGGCAGGCGCATGGCTGCGCCGGTGGCCCAGCCGGGCAGCAGGTAGGCTACCGACCAACCGGCGCCGGCCACCAGGCTGACAGCGATGAAGCGCGGCAGTGGCATGTCGAACATGCCTGCGACCATCGGCAGCATCGGCCGCAACGGCCCTATGAAACGCCCCACCAGCAGGCTGGCGATGCCATAGCGCTGGAAGTAGCTTTCGGCGCTGCCGATCCATTCCGGGTGATGGCGCAGTAGTGGCAGGCGGCGGATGTTCTGGTGGAAGTACTTGCCTACCGTGTACGACAAGGCGTCGCCCAAAAGGCCGCCGAGAAAGCCCAGCAGCAGCGTTTCGCCCAGGGTAAATGCACCGCTGCCCGCCAGTACCGCGACGGCGAACAGCAGCACCGTGCCCGGCACGATGATGCCGGCAATGGCCAGGCATTCGATGCAGGCCACCAGGAATATCGCCAGGCCAAGCCACTGCGGGTTGGCGCTGAGCCAGCCGGTCAGGCTGTCGAGCCATTGGCCCATGGTTCAGCTTCCTTGTTCGAGAATGAAGAAATCGCGGCCTTCGAGTTGGCCGCGGCGTAACGGGTTGCGCGTGCAGAAGCGCGCGTATTCGGCGTCGACGAAGCGATAGGGCAGGTGCTCGTCGCGCCCATGCGGGATGCCCAGGCGGGCGGCCTGGATCACCCGTGGCACGGCGTTGCCGCAGTCTTCCACGTACAGGCGCTCGGCGTCGAAGCGTTGGGCGTCCCAGTGCGGCACCTTCAGGCCCAAGGCTCGGCACAGCAAGGTCTGGCCGGCGCACAGGCGCTCATCGGTGCGCAGCTTGCCGCTGGCGTCGGGGTTGTTCAGTTGCATCTGCGCCAGGCTGTTGGGCCCCGAGAGGGCGTCCTGCCAAGGATAGGCAGACTTGATCAGCACCGCGTTGCCGGGGCCGTGGGCGCTAAAATTCAGCGAGTCGCCGCCGCGGGCGTAGTACATGTAGATGTGCCCGCCGTCGAGGAACAGCGCCTTGCGCTTTTCGGTGTAGCCGAGCGAGGCATGGCTGCCTTTGTCGGTGAGGTAGTAGGCCTCGGTCTCGATAATGCGCGCGGCCAGCCACAGGTCGCCGTGGCGATGGCGAATGACCTTGCCCAGCAGGGCCTTGGCCAAGGTCTGGGCGTCACGGTCGAAAAAGCTGTCGGGCAGGGCAGGCATGCGAGCGATTCGTGGCTGGAAAGGCGGGGATGATAGCAATGAATGGCTTAATCGAGGCTGAATCGGATGGTGATGTTGGCAGGGCCGGCCCTTTCGCGGGCACGCCCGCTCCCACAGGTACAGCATATGACTCAGGCCTTGTGCAGGCCCTGTGGGAGCGGGTTTACCCGCGAAGAGGCCACAACAGGAGAAAGAAGTTTCGATAACCCCGGTTACATCTTTCCTGCACATTGCCCCAGCCATTTTCTACCATCCGCCACCCGCCGCTGGGCGTACACCTGCGCGGCAGTTATAATCAGCCGATTTCCCCTTCGCCAAGACACCGAACCCATGACTGAGTCCGTTCTTGACTATATGACCCGCCTGGGTCGCGCTGCCCGAGAGGCCTCCCGGGTGATCGGCCGTGCCAGCACCGCGCAGAAGAACCGCGCCCTGCAAGCCGCCGCCGATGCACTGGACGCTGCCCGTGCCGAGCTGACCGCCGCCAACGAGCTAGACCTGGCCGCTGGCCGCGCCAATGGCCTGGAGCCGGCGCTGCTCGACCGCCTGGCGCTGACCCCGGCGCGTATCGATGGCATGATCACCGGCCTGCGCCAGGTGGCCAGCCTGCCGGACCCGGTCGGGGCCATCCGCGACATGAGCTACCGCCCATCGGGTATTCAGGTCGGCAAGATGCGCACGCCGCTGGGGGTGATCGGGATCATCTACGAGTCGCGCCCGAACGTGACCATCGATGCGGCCAGCCTGTGCCTGAAGTCGGGTAATGCGACCATCCTGCGTGGCGGCTCCGAAGCCATCCATTCCAACCGCGCCATCGCCACCTGCATCCAGCGTGGCCTGGCTGCTGCCGGCCTGCCGGCGGCGGTGGTGCAGGTAGTCGAGACCACCGACCGCGAAGCCGTAGGCGCGCTGATCAGCATGCCGGAGTTTGTCGATGTCATCGTGCCGCGTGGCGGCCGGGGCCTGATCGAGCGCATCAGCCGCGATGCCCGCTTGCCGGTGATCAAACACCTGGACGGTATCTGCCACGTCTATGTCAGCCAGCACGCCGACCTGGACAAGGCCTGGCGCGTGGCGTTCAACGCCAAGACTTACCGCTACGGCATCTGTGGCGCCATGGAAACCCTGCTGGTCGACCAGCTGGTGGCCGAGCGCTTCCTGCCGGAAATGGCCCGCCGCTTCCAGGAGAAGGGCGTCGAGCTGCGCGGCTGCGAGCGTACCCGCGCGTTGATCGAGGCCAAACCGGCTACTGAAGACGACTGGCACACCGAGTACCTCGACGCGATTCTGTCGATCCGCGTCGTGGATGGCCTGGACCAGGCCATCGAGCACATCAACCACTATGGCTCGCACCACACCGACTCGATCATCAGCGAACACCAGGGCGAAGCCCGCCAGTTCATGGCTGAGGTCGATTCGGCGTCGGTCATGCTCAACACCCCGACCTGCTTCGCCGACGGCTTCGAGTACGGCCTGGGTGCGGAAATCGGTATTTCCACCGACAAGCTGCACGCCCGCGGCCCGGTCGGCCTGGAAGGCCTGACCTGCGAAAAGTACGTGGTAATCGGCGACGGCCAGCTGCGCGGCCAGGAGTCCTGCTGAGTTGAGCAAGGCCCAGGCAGTCCGGCGCATCGGCATTCTAGGCGGCACCTTCGACCCCGTGCACATCGGCCACCTGCGCAGCGCGCTGGAAGTGGCCGAGCTCATGGGGCTGGACGAGTTGCGCCTGCTGCCCAATGCCCGGCCGCCGCACCGCGATACCCCGCAGGTAGCTGCGCAGGATCGCCTGGCCATGGTCCGCCAAGCGGTGCAGGGCGTGGCGTGCCTGAGCGTCGATGCCCGCGAGCTTGCGCGCGACAAGCCGTCGTACACCATCGATACGCTGGAGTCGGTCCGCGCCGAGCTGCGCGCCAACGACCAGCTGTTCCTGGTGCTGGGCTGGGATGCCTTCTGTGGCCTGCCCAGCTGGCACCGCTGGGAAGAATTGCTGCAACACTGTCACATCCTGGTGCTGCAACGCCCGGATGCCGACGTAGAACCCCCTGACGAGCTGCGCAACCTGCTGGCTGCGCGTTCGGAGAGCGATCCCACCGCCATGTCCGGCCCGGCGGGAAATATTTCGTTCGTCTGGCAGACGCCGCTTGCGGTGTCGGCTACACAGATCCGACAGCTGCTGGCCAGCGGCAAATCGGTGAGGTTCCTGGTGCCGGACGCCGTACTGGCCTACATCGAGGCGCACGAACTGTATCGTGTGCCCAACTGACGGTGCCTCTGGCGCCTCATCCAACGAGTTGAACGAGTTTTATATGACCAAGCAGAAAATTTACGGCGAAGAACTGGTCGCAGTGACCAAGGCCGCGCTGGAAGACGTCAAGGCCCAGGACATCCAGGTCATCGACGTGCGTGAGAAGCACAGCCTGACCGACTACATGATCATCGCCACCGGTACCTCCAACCGCCAGATCAACGCGATGGCCGAAAAGGTTCGCGAAGCGGTCAAGGCCAAGGGTGCCCAGCCACTGGGTGAAGAAGGCAAGGGCGACAGCGACTGGGTGCTGCTGGACCTGAACGACGTCATCGTGCACATGATGACCGCTGCAGCCCGTCAGTTCTACGACCTGGAGCGCCTGTGGCAGGGTGCCGAGCAAAGCCGTGCCGCCGATGGCAAGCACCACAGCCCGGACCACGCTCACGAGTACTCCGACAAGCTCAAAGACCGCGAATAAGGAAAGCGCTGTGCGTTTGCGCCTGATCGCGGTCGGCTCGCGCATGCCGAAGTGGGTCGAGGAAGGCTGGCATGAATATGCCAAGCGCCTGCCCGCCGAGCTGTCGCTGGAGCTGGTGGAAATCCCGCTGAACACCCGTGGCAAGAATGCCGACGTCGCCCGCCTGATCCGTCAGGAGGGCGAAGCCATGCTGAGCAAGGTTCAGCCTGGGGAACGCATCGTCACCCTCGAGGTCCATGGCAAGCCCTGGAGTACCGAGCAACTGGCGACCGAGCTGGACCGCTGGCGCCTGGATGCGCGCACGGTGAATTTGATGGTGGGCGGCCCGGAAGGCCTGGCACCTGAGGTCTGCGCGCGCGCCGAGCAACGCTGGTCGCTGTCGCCGCTGACCCTGCCGCACCCGTTGGTAAGGATACTCATCGGCGAGCAGATCTACCGCGCCTGGACCGTGTTGTCCGGGCACCCTTACCACAAATGAGCCTGTAAGCAGTCCGATGTCGCAGCCGATCCGTCTCAAGGACCACGAGAAAGACGCCCGCCTGGTGCGCAACCGCGTCGTGGTCGGCGCGGTTGCGATCATGCTGCTTATTTGCGTGCTGATTGCGCGGCTGTACTACCTGCAGATCATCCAGTACGACTATCACTCGACGCTGTCGGAGAACAACCGGGTGCATGTGCAGCCGATCCCGCCGACCCGCGGGCTGATCTTCGACCGCAACGGGGTGATCGTTGCCGACAACCGGCCCAGCTTCAGCCTGTCGATGACCCGCGAACGTGCGGGTAACTGGCAGGAAGTACTGGATACCATCGTCGAAGTGCTGGAACTGACGGATGATGACCGGGCGTTGTTCGAGAAGCGCATGCGCCAGGGCCGCCGGCCGTTCGAGCCGGTGCCGATCCTGTTCGAGCTCAATGAGGAGCAGATCGCCCGCGTGGCGGTGAACCAGTTCCGCCTGCCGGGTGTTGAGGTGGTGGCCCAGCTGGTGCGCCACTACCCGCAGGGTGCGCATTTCGCCCATTCGGTAGGTTATGTGGGGCGGATCAACGAGAAAGAGCTGAAAACGCTCGACCCGGTGAACTACAGCGGCACCCACCATATCGGCAAGACCGGCATCGAGCGCTTCTACGAAGACGCCCTGCATGGCCAGGTGGGTTACGAGGAAGTCGAGACCAACGCGCGCGGTCGTGTGCTGCGGGTGCTCAAACGCACCGACCCGAAACCGGGCAAGGACATCGTGCTGAGCCTGGACATCAAGCTGCAGGAAGCCGCGGAAGCCGCCCTGGGTGGCCGGCGCGGCGCGGTGGTGGCGCTCGACCCGCGTACCGGCGAAGTGCTGGCGATGGTCAGCCAACCCAGCTTCGATCCCAACCTGTTCGTCACCGGCATCAGCTTCAAGGCCTACGCCGAGCTGCGCGATTCGATCGACCGGCCTCTGTTCAACCGTGTGCTGCGCGGCCTGTACCCACCGGGTTCGACCATCAAGCCGGCGGTGGCCATTGCCGGCCTGGACAGTGGCGTGGTCAATGCCAGCAGCCGGGTGTTCGACCCGGGCTACTACCAGCTGCCCAACTACGACCACAAATACCGTAACTGGAACCGCACCGGCGATGGCTGGGTCGACCTGGACACCGCGATCATGCGTTCCAACGACACCTACTTCTACGACCTTGCGCACAAGATGGGCATCGACCGGTTGTCCAGCTACATGAACAAGTTCGGCATCGGCCAGCGGGTTTCCCTCGACATGTTCGAGGAGTCTGCCGGGCTGATGCCATCGCGCGAATGGAAGCGCGCTACCCGTCGCCAAGCCTGGTTCCCCGGTGAAACCTTGATTCTCGGCATCGGCCAGGGCTACATGCAGGCCACGCCGCTGCAACTGGCCCAGGCCACCGCCTTGATCGCCAACAAGGGTGTGTGGAACCGCCCGCACCTGGCCAAGACCATCGAAGGCCAGCCGCCGGTGGACGACAACCCGATGGAAGACATCGTGCTGCGTGACAAGTCTGACTGGGCCAAGGTCACCCATGGCATGGAGCAGGTGATGCACAACGCCCGCGGTACCGCGCGCAAGGCTGCCGCCGGCGCCCAGTACCGCATTGCCGGCAAGAGCGGTACCGCCCAGGTGGTGGCGATCAAGCAGGGCGAGAAGTACGACCGCAACAAGCTCCAGGAGCGCCACCGCGACCATGCCCTGTTCGTCGCCTTTGCCCCGGCCGAGGCGCCGAAGATCGTGGTCTCGGTGATGGTCGAGAACGGTGAGTCCGGCTCGGGTGTCGCCGCACCGGTGGTACGCCAGATCATGGATGCCTGGCTGCTCGACGAAAACGGCCGGCTCAAGCCCGAGTTCGCGCCAGCTACCGTTACCCAGGAATCGGCCCTGTGATGAACAATTTCGATCGCATGCTCTCCAGCGAGGATGTGATGCGTCGGCGCGCCAGCTTTCTGCAGCGCATCCATATCGACGGCCCCTTGCTGGTCATTTTGCTGACCCTCGCGGCTGGCAGCCTGTTCGTGCTCTATTCGGCCAGTGGCAAGAACTGGGACCTGCTGCTCAAGCAGGCGACCTCGTTCGGCATCGGCCTGGTGTCGATGTTCATCATCGCCCAGCTGGAGCCGCGCTTCATGGCCCGCTGGGTGCCGCTGGCCTACCTGGCCGGGGTGCTGTTGCTGGTGGTGGTGGACGTGATGGGCCACAACGCCATGGGTGCCACGCGCTGGATCAACATCCCTGGGGTGATCCGCTTCCAGCCTTCGGAATTCATGAAGATCATCATGCCGGCGACCATCGCCTGGTACCTGTCCAAGCGCACCTTGCCGCCGCACCTGAAGCACGTGGCGATCAGCCTGGTGCTGATCGGTGTGCCGTTCATCCTGATCGTGCGCCAGCCCGACCTGGGCACGGCGCTGCTGATTCTCGCCTCGGGTGCCTTTGTGCTGTTCATGGGCGGCCTGCGCTGGCGCTGGATCCTCAGCGTGCTGGCGGCGGCGGTACCGGTGGCGGTGGCGATGTGGTTCTTCGTCATGCACGACTACCAGAAGCAGCGGGTACTGACCTTCCTCGACCCGGAAAGCGACCCGTTGGGTACCGGCTGGAACATCATCCAGTCCAAGGCGGCGATCGGCTCGGGCGGGGTGTTCGGCAAGGGCTGGCTGCTGGGCACCCAGTCGCACCTGGACTTCCTGCCGGAAAGCCACACCGACTTCATCATCGCCGTGCTCGGCGAGGAATTCGGCCTGGTTGGCATCTGCCTGCTGCTGATTGTCTACCTGCTGCTGATCGGCCGTGGCCTGATGATCACTGCTCAGGCCCAGACCCTGTTTGGCAAGCTGCTGGCAGGCAGCCTGACCATGACCTTCTTTGTATACGTGTTCGTCAATATCGGTATGGTCAGCGGCCTGCTGCCCGTAGTGGGCGTGCCGCTGCCCTTCATTAGCTATGGCGGAACTTCGTTGGTGACGCTGCTGTCAGCGTTTGGCGTTCTGATGTCGATCCATACGCACCGCAAATGGATCGCGCAGGTTTGAATAAGGTGAACAATTTCATGCAAGCAGTGCGTAACTGGGCTGCCCGTTGTGCGCCGTGGATCGGCGCGGTGGGCCTGTTCGGCGCTGTACAGCTGGCCCATGCCGGCGATTACCAGAACTCGCCCCAGGTGGCCGAGTTCGTTGGCGAAATGAGCCGCGACTACGGCTTTGCCCCCGAGCAGCTGATGGGCGTGTTCCGTGAGGTGCAGCGCAAACAGTCGATCCTCGATGCCATTTCGCGCCCGGCCGAACGGGTCAAGCCGTGGAAGGACTACCGGCCGATGTTCATCACCGACGCGCGCATTGCCCGCGGTGTCGACTTCTGGCGCCAGCATGAGGCGGTGCTGGCCCGCGCCGAGCAGGAATACGGCGTACCGGCGCAGTACATCGTCGCGATCATCGGTGTGGAAACCTTCTTTGGCCGCAACACAGGCAACTACCGGGTGATCGACGCCCTGTCGACCCTGGGCTTCGATTACCCGCCACGGGCCGAGTTCTTCCGCAAGGAACTGCGCGAATTCCTGCTGCTGGCCCGCGAAGAACAACTCGACCCGCTGACGCTCAAAGGCTCCTATGCCGGCGCCATGGGCCTGCCGCAGTTCATGCCGAGCAGCTTTCGCAACTATGCGGTGGACTTCGACAGTGACGGCCACATCAATATCTGGAACAACCCGGACGATGCCATTGGCAGCGTGGCCAGCTACTTCAAGCGCCATGGCTGGGTGGCCGGCGAGGGTGTGGTCAGCCGCGCCTGGGTGGACGGCGAGCGCGCTGACGAAGGCCTGACCACCGGCATCGAGCCGGTGAAGACGGTAGGGGAGTTGCGCACGCTTGGCTGGTCGGTTCATGATTCGCTGCGCGATGATCAGCCGGTTACCGCCTTCCGCCTTGAGGGTGACAATGGCCCCGAGTACTGGTTGGGCCTGAAGAACTTCTACGCGATCACTCGCTACAACCGCAGCGTGATGTATGCCATGGCGGTGCATCAGCTATCGGAACAGCTGGTTCAAGCACGGGGCGTCAAGTAATGCGCGCAATCATCTCTGCCAATTCTTTCAAGCTGCTCACCTGCCTCGCTGTTGGCGTGGTGCTGGCCAGCTGCTCTTCCAACCGCCCGACCCAGCAAAGCAGTGGCAACGTCGTGCGCAGCCAGCCGGGCCTGGACATCAACCGGGCGCACAAGGACGGCGCGCCGTGGTGGGACGTGGATGTGAACAAGATTCCCGACGCCACGCCGACTGTGCACACCGGCAACTACAAGGCCAACCCGTACACGGTGCTGGGCAAGACCTACTACCCGATGCAGGACTCGCGCAACTACCGCGCCGAGGGCACGGCGTCGTGGTACGGCACCAAGTTCCATGGGCAGAACACCGCCAACGGTGAGCTGTACGACCTGTACGGTATGAGTGCGGCGCACAAGACCCTGCCGCTGCCGGCCTACGTCAAGGTGACCAACCTGGCCAACGGCCGCAGCGTGATCCTGCGGGTGAACGACCGTGGCCCGTTCTACTCCGACCGCATCATCGACCTGTCTTACGCCGCGGCGAAAAAGCTCGGCTATGCCGAGATCGGCACTGCGCATGTGCGCGTCGAGGGCATCGACCCGCAGCAATGGTGGGCCCAGCGTGGCCAGACACCACCGATGGTGCTGAAAGAGCCGCAAGTGGCCCAGACCCAGGCGATTCCGGCCACTACCGGGCGCGTCGAGCAATGGACCCCACCGCCGCAGCAGCATGCAGCGCCGGTAGTGCCGGTGCAGGTGGGCGGCAACAACGTACCGGGCGGTGCCGGTGGCAGCTTCCTGCAGGTGGGTGCCTTCGCCAACCCGGACGCCGCCGAGTTGCTGCGCTCCAAGCTCAGCACCATGGTCAGCGCGCCGGTGTTCATCAGCTCGATCGTGCGTAACCAGCAGACCCTGCACCGCGTGCGCCTGGGGCCGATCAGCAGCCAGGGCGAGATCCAGCAAGCACAAGACAGCATCCGACTGGCGAACTTGGGGCAGGCCAAGCTGGTCACAGCTGTCTGCCCGCGTCGCCTTCTCCGCGGGTTAACCCGCGCCCACCGGGTTGTGCATGGCCTGTGGGAGCGGGTTCACCCGCGAAGAAGGCAACACCAAACTGTCGGTTTTGTCATGAATTGCCGGGCGCGGCCATGTACAATGTCGGCTTTTGCCCGCAGCGACATAAAGCCGCACTTTGATTTACAAGTGCCGGCGGGCCAGGCCTACGGCCATAAAACTAGACTGACTGGCGCTGGGCACACGATCTTGCCCAGGGAACATCAGACCATTAGCGATTTTCGAGAGACGGATGAACATCACCAACCTTGCCAAACGACTTTGCCTGCCTGTACTGCTGATGATCACGCCTGCCGCCTTCGCGGCTGAGCAGATGACGCCGGCGCCACCGCAACTGGCAGCCAAGTCCTACGTACTCATGGACGCGTCCAGCGGCAACGTGCTGGTCGAGAACAACGGTGACGAGCGCCTGCCGCCAGCCAGCCTGACCAAGCTGATGACTGCCTACATCGCCACCCTGGACATCCGTCGCGGCCAAATCGGCGAGAACGACCCGGTTACCGTCAGCGAAAACGCCTGGCGTACTGGCGGTTCGCGCATGTTCATCAAGGTGGGTAGCCAGGTTACCGTCAGCGACCTGCTGCACGGCATCATCATCCAGTCCGGCAACGATGCCTCGGTCGCCCTGTCCGAGCACATCGCCGGCAGCGAAGATGCCTTCGCCGACATGATGAACAAGACGGCTGCCGACCTGGGCATGAGCAACAGCCACTTCATGAACCCTACCGGTCTGCCGAACCCGGAGCATTACTCGTCGGCCCACGACATGGCGATCCTGGCCCGTGCGATCATCAACGTCGACCCGGCCCACTACGCCATCTACTCGCAGAAAGAGTTCTTCTGGAACAACATCAAGCAGCCTAACCGCAACCTGCTGCTGTGGCGTGACAAAACCGTCGACGGCCTGAAAACCGGCCACACCGACGAAGCCGGCTACTGCATGGTGGCTTCGGCCGTTCGCGATGGCCAGCGCCTGATCGCCGTGGTATTCGGTACCAACAGCGAGCAGTCGCGTGCTGCCGAGACCCAGAAGCTGCTGACCTATGGCTTCCGCTTCTTCGAAACCCAGACCTTCTACCAGAAGGGCACCGAGCTGACCCAGGCTCCGGTCTGGAAAGGCGCTGCCGGTATCGTCAAGGCGGGCCTGGCAGACGACCTGACCATGACTATGCCTAAAGGCCAATTGAAGCGCCTGCAGGCTTCGATGACCATGAACCCACAAATTACCGCGCCAATCGCCAAAGGTGACGTAATCGGCAAAGTGGAAGTCAAACTGGACGAGCAAGTGGTTCACAGCGCCGACCTGATCGCCCTCGATGGCGTCGAGGAAGGTGGTTTCTTCCGCCGTATGTGGGATAGCATCCGTCTATTCTTCTATGGCTTGTTCAACTGATACGTGACCGGCAAGCCCCCGCACATCCTGCGGGGGCCTTGTTGTTGCCACGGCTTACGAGGCCGTTTCCGCCATGAGCGAACCAGACGTAAAGTCGCACAAGATCGAATTCCCTTGCGACGATTACCCGATCAAGGTAATCGGCGATACCGTTGTTGGCTTCAAGGACACGGTCATCGAGATTCTCAGCAAGCACGCCAAGGTTGACCTTTCCACCCTGGCCGAACGCCAGAGCAAGGAAGGCAAGTACACCACCGTGCAATTGCACATCGTTGCCGAAAGCGAGAACCAGCTGCACGATATCAATAGCGCCTTGCGTGCTACCGGCATCGTGAAAATGGTGCTCTGATGTCCGCCTGCCTCGGTTTTCGCGAGCTTGGCCTGCAGCCCTACGAACCGGTGCTGGAGGCCATGCGTCGCTTCACCGAGCAGCGCAGCCCGGACAGCCAGGATGAAATCTGGATGGTCGAGCACCCCGCGGTCTTCACTCAGGGCCAGGCCGGCAAGGCCGAGCACCTGCTGGTGCCGGGCGACATCCCGGTGGTGCAGACCGACCGCGGTGGCCAGGTGACCTACCATGGCCCCGGGCAGCTGGTGGCCTACCTGCTGCTGGATGTACGCCGGCTGGGCTTTGGCGTGCGCGAGCTGGTCAGCCGTATCGAGCAGACCCTGGTTGATCTGCTTGCCAGTTACGACGTCCAGGCTGCGGCAAAGCCCGATGCCCCGGGTGTCTATGTCGATGGAGCGAAAATCGCCTCCCTCGGCCTGCGAATTCGCAACGGCCGTTCGTTCCACGGCCTTGCCCTGAACGTGGACATGGACCTTGCGCCATTCCGCCGAATCAACCCCTGCGGATATGCGGGGCTGGCCATGACCCAGCTGCGCGACCTGGCAGGCCCGATCGAACTCGACGAGGTCAGGACAAGGCTGCGCGGACAGCTGGTCAAGCACCTCGACTACGCTGAGCAGACGACCCTCACGGGCGGAATCGACTGAATATGACAACTGTGCAAGAAGCCGTGCCGAACCTGATACCTACCCAGGATGCCACCCCGCGCCCAGCGCCGAAGAAGGTGGAAGCTGGGGTCAAGCTGCGTGGCGCCGACAAGGTCGCGCGCATCCCGGTAAAGATCATCCCTACCGACGAGCTGCCGAAGAAGCCCGACTGGATTCGCGTGCGTATCCCGGTGTCGCCTGAGGTAGACCGCATCAAGCAACTGCTGCGCAAGCACAAGCTGCACAGCGTGTGCGAAGAAGCTTCCTGCCCGAACCTGGGCGAGTGCTTCTCTGGCGGTACTGCCACCTTCATGATCATGGGTGACATCTGCACCCGTCGCTGCCCGTTCTGCGACGTCGGCCACGGCCGACCGAAGCCGCTGGACCTGGACGAGCCGAAAAACCTGGCGGTCGCTATCGCCGACCTGCGCCTGAAGTACGTGGTGATCACCTCGGTGGACCGCGACGACCTGCGCGACGGTGGTGCCCAGCACTTCGCCGACTGCATCCGCGAAATCCGCGCGCTCTCGCCTGGCGTGCAGCTGGAAACCCTGGTGCCGGACTACCGTGGCCGTATGGACGTTGCCCTGGAGATCACCGCGCAAGAGCCGCCGGATGTGTTCAACCACAACCTCGAGACAGTACCGCGCCTGTACAAGGCCGCGCGCCCGGGTTCGGACTACGACTGGTCGCTGGACCTGCTGCAGAAGTTCAAGCAGCTGGTACCGCACGTGCCGACCAAGTCGGGCCTTATGCTCGGCCTGGGCGAAACCGACGAGGAAGTGATCGAAGTGATGCACCGCATGCGCGAGCATGACATCGATATGCTCACCCTTGGCCAGTACCTGCAGCCGTCGCGCAGCCACCTGCCGGTGCAGCGCTTTGTTCATCCGGACACCTTCGCCTGGTTCGCCGAGGAAGGTTACAAGATGGGCTTCAAGAACGTTGCTTCTGGCCCGCTGGTGCGTTCTTCGTACCATGCTGACCAGCAGGCTCACGAAGCCAAGATCAAGCTCTGAGCCAAGCGCAGAGCCACGCATGCCGATGCGCGCCGAAAGGCGGCATCGGCATTTTTGTTTGTGTTCCACGTGCAGCAAGGAGCCGCAATGAATTGCGCCGAAACCGTCCCACTCAGCCTGCCAGCCGCGCTGCCGCCTGATGCCTGCTTTGCCATCGTCGCCCCAGCGGGTGCGGCGCGGCTGGATACGCACAAGGTCAGCCAGTGGTTTGCTGACCGCGGCTACCGTTGCCGTATCTACCCGGGTGCACTGCAGGCCCAGGGCTACCTGGCTGGCCCGGACCAGCAGCGCCTGCAAGACCTGCACGATGCTTTTGCCGACCCGGCCATCGACGCCATCCTGTGCATGCGCGGGGGCTACGGCAGCATGCGCCTGCTCGACCAACTGGATTTCGAGCTGATCCGGCGCAACCCCAAGCCGTTGGTTGGCTACAGCGACATCACCGCGCTGCACACGGCGATCTACCGGCACAGCGGGCTGGTTACCTTCCACGGCGGGATGCTCAATGCCGACCTGTTGGGGGGCAAGTTGGCGCCGACCGAGTCGTCATTGCTGGCGCAGCTGGGCGGGCATGTGCGGGCGGGCGGGCAGATCGAGCACCCGGTGGACCATGCCTTGAGCAGTGTGCTGCCGGGCGTGGCCAGCGGGCCACTGCTGGGCGGCAACCTGTCGATGCTGGGGGCGACCATTGGCACACTTGCCGAGCTGGATACCCAGGGCTGCATCCTCTTCATCGAGGACGTCAACGAGCCGCTGTACCGGGTGGACCGGCTGCTGACCCAGCTGCGCCTGGCGGGCAAGCTGGAAGGGGTCAAGGGCGTGCTGGTGGGGGATTTTGCCGGGATTACCACGGCGGCGCTGATACCGTTGCTGGAGGAGACCTTCGGCCCGCTGGGCGTGCCGGTGCTGGCCGGGTGGCGCAGTGGGCATTGTGACCCGAATGTGTGCTTGCCGCTGGGGGCTCGGGTCAGGTTGGACAGTGGTCGGCAGAGTTTGGTGTTGGAACAGGACCTGTTCAGGGCTTGAGATTTTTGGGGCTGCTTTGCAGCCCATCGCAGGCAAGCCAGCTCCCACAGGGTTTGGCGCGATACCTGTGGGAGCGGGCGTGCCCGCGAAGGGGGCGCAACGCGCCCCCGGCAATCTCACTGGCTACGCAGGCTCTCAAGCAGCTTGTGGGTCGGGTACCCATCCGCCGGCCAGCCCAGTCCCTGTTGGGCATTGCGGATGGCCTTGCGGGTATTGGCGCCGATGATGCCATCGGCATTGCCCGCCTCATGGCCACGGCTGTTCAACAGGTTCTGCAGCTCCATGCGCTCGCTGCGGCTGAGCGGCAGGTCTTCCTTCGGCCAGCTGCCGGCAATGAAGCCCCAGCCACTGAAGCGATCACCCAGCAGGCTTACAGCCAGCGCGTAGGACGACGAGTTGTTGTATTTGAGGATGGCGCGGAAGTTGTCCAGCACCAGGAATGCCGGGCCACGCGCGCCCGCAGGCAGCAGCAGGGCGGCAGACAGCTGGTTGCTACCTGGCGGCAGCTGAGTACCTGCAGGCAGTTTCACCCCCATCGCCAGCCACTCGCTGACCGGCTTGCGCAGCGCGCCATCGGCCTGCCAGAAATCGAAGCCTGGCGGCACCTGCACCTCGAAGCCCCATGGTTGGCCACGCTTCCAGCCCGAGCTCTGCAGGTAGTGCGCAGTCGAGGCCAGGGCGTCCGGGGTGCTGTTCCAGATATCGCGGCGGCCATCGCCGTCAAAGTCCACGGCATGGGTGTTGTAGGTGGTGGGGATGAACTGGGTCTGGCCCATGGCGCCGGCCCACGAGCCACGCATGGCTTCAGGCTGGATGTCACCATGCTGGATGATCTGCAGCGCGGCGATCAGCTGGTCCTGGGCGAACTGCGGGCGACGGCCTTCATAGGCCAGGGTGGCCAGCGAGCGGATCACCGACTTGTTGCCCTGGAACTGGCCGAAGTTGCTTTCCATGCCCCACACCGCCACCAGCACCTGCCGGTCGACGCCATAGCGTTGCTCGATACGTGTCAGCAGCTCGGCGTTCTGCTCCAGCAGCTTCTTGCCATTGCGCACACGCAGGGGCGAAAGGGCGCCTTCGAGGTACTCCCACACCGGGCGGGTGAACTCCGGCTGGCTGCGGTCGGCCTTGATCACATCCAGGTCGGGGGTGACGCCGAGGAAGGCGAGGTCGAAGGTGCTCGGCGAAATGCCGGCCTGCAGGGCCTGCTGGCGGAAGCCGGCCTGCCATTGGGCGAAGGTTTGCAGGGGCTGGATTTCAGTGCTGGTGTCGGGCGTTGTGCCGGGTAGGGTTACCACTGGGGCGGGCTGGGCGGGGGCCAGCGGCAGGGCATCGGCAGCGGTGGGCTTTTCCGCGCAGGCCACGAGCAGGATGAAACTGGAGGCCGCGATCAGCTGACGGGTTTTCCAGCGGGGGAGAAGACTGAGGAGCATGCACAGATCCAGAATTGCAGGTCAGGTGACGACCATACCATGCCTGCGCTTGTGATGCTTTCATGCGGCCAAAAAGTAAGAAGCCTCCCAATCTCTCGATTGGAAGGCTTCGCGGCGGTAGCTGCCTTTGCCCTTGTTCGGTTGTTCCTGGCGGCAGCGGAACAGGGGCTGGGCGATGATCGACTTGGCCTTGTTGGGGCCGTGCTTCTTCGGCTTTTTGCTCATGGCGGGGTTCCCGGCTGGTGAATTTCGGGCGGACTTTAGGCCTTCGGGCAGGGTGGGGCCAATTGATTGTGTATATGGCTGAGATCCTGGGGCTGCTTTGCAGCCCTTTCGCGACACAAGGCCACTCCTACAGGAGATCGCATTTCCTTGTAGGAGCGGCCTTGTGTCGCGAAAGGGGCGCGAAGCGGCCCCGGCTATTCCGAAGGAAGCGCTAGTCTTTGCCCGGCCATCAACAGCGCCAACCGCGACAACCCGGTCCAGGGCGAGCCTTCGGCCTGGCCCTTGATCTGCGCATCGATGCGTTGGGCATCCTGCAGCAACTGCGCCCAGCGCTGTGCCGACAGGCGCTGCAGGGCCTTGCTGACCAGCGGTCGGCGCTTGTCCCAGATTGGCGGGCGGGCCTGGCTGAAAGCTTTGTCCAGTGGCACACCCTGGCTGAACTGCTGGGCCAGCCCGGCCAGCTGGCGCAGCTCGCGGGCCAGGGCCCAGAGGATCACTGGCGGCTCCACACCCTCACCGCGCAAGCCTTCGAGCATGCGCAAGGCGTGCGCGGCTTCGCCGTTGAGAATTGCATCGACCAGGCCGAAGACATCGAAGCGGGCACTGTCGGCGACGGCGGCCTGCACGGTTTCGACGGTGATCTGGTTGCCTTCGGCCAGCAGCTTGAGCTTTTCGATTTCCTGCGCGGCTGCCAGCAGGTTGCCTTCCACGCGTGCGGCAATCAGGTCGACGGCGTCACGCTGTGCCGACAGGCCGGCTTGCTGCAGGCGCTGGTTGATCCACTGCGGCAACTGGTGCACATCCACCGGCCAGATCTGGATGAACTGGCAGTGGGCGCCTTCGATCAACGCCTTGCCCCACTTGGTCTTTTGCGCGCTGCCGTCAAGCTTGGGCAAGCTGATTAGCAGCAGGGTGTCTTCGGCAGGGTTGGCGCAGTATTCCATCAGCGCTGCGGCGCCCTTGTCGCCGGGCTTGCCCGAAGGCAGGCGCAGCTCCAGCAGGCGGCGTTGGGCGAACAGTGACAGGCTGGCGCCGGCCTGGAGCAGGGTGCCCCAGTCGAAGTTGGCGTCGGCACTGAACACCTGGCGTTCGTCAAAACCTTGCTGGCGCGCGGCGTTACGAATGGCGTCGGCGGCTTCCTGGCACAGCAGCGGGTCGTCGCCGCTGACCACGTAAACCGGTGCCAGGGCGCCTTGCAGGTGCTTGTTGAGTTGGGCGGGTGCGAGTTTCATGGGAAACAGGCGGGGCACCCGAGGGTGCCCCGCACGGGCTTAGTTGCCCGGTACTTCCAGTGGCGACTGCTGAGGCGTTTCGGCTTGCTGGCGGCGCGCGGCCTCCAGCGCAGCCGCTTCGGCCTTGGCACGTTCGTCGGCTTTACGCTGCATTTCGTCCAGCTGCGTCGGGCTCAGCAGCTGCAGGCGGACGACCATGGCGTTGACCAGGTCGCGACGCATTTCTTCACGGGCACGATTGGCTTCCTGCTCGGAACCGGTAATGTTCGAGCCGTCACGCACGTAGATCTTGCGCACTTCCAGCTTGTCGCTGATCAGCTCCAGGTTGTTCAGGCCCAGGATGCTGTAGTTGAGCACGGTGGTCAGTTCGTACTCGGCGGTACGGTTGCCACTGTTGTAGGTCGCCGAGCGCTCGCGCTCCTGCTCGTTGGTCAGCACCAGGCGGTAAGGCGCGCCGGCATGCACGTTGACGCCGCTACGCTCCAGTACTTCACGCAGCTGGACCACGGTCGGGCCGTAGGCGTTGCGTGCGCTGACGTCCATTTCCTTCACGCTCAGCTCGGTGGAGCCGGTGCCGCGCAGCTGGAAACCGCAGGCGCTGAGCATGACCGCCAGGCCGATTACCAGCAAATTGCGTTTGATCATGTTGTTGCTCCCTTGTGGGCCTGTTCCGCCCGCCCGCAGTGGCTGCGGGCGGGCGTTGCCATCAGTTGGCGACGATGTTGACCAGCTTGCCCGGTACCACGATGACCTTGCGGATGGCCAGGCCATCAATGAAGCGCAGGACGTTCTCGTTGCTGCGCGCGGCAGCTTCGATTTCTTCGCGGCTGGCAGCGGCCGGCATTTCGACCTGGCCACGCAGCTTGCCATTGACCTGCACTACCAGGGTGACGGTGTCCTGTACCAGGGCTGCGTCGTCGACGGCTGGCCAGCCGGCGTCGATGACTGCCTGCTGGTGGCCCAGTTGCTGCCACAGTTCATGGGAGATATGCGGGGTGATCGGTGCCAGCAGCAGGGTAACGGCTTCAAGGCCTTCCTGCAGCAGGGCACGGTCCTGTTCGCTGGCTTGCGGGGCCTTTTCCAGTACGTTCATCACGGTCATCACCTGGGCGATGGCGGTGTTGAACTTGTGGTACTGGCCGACGTCGGTGCTGGCCTGCTTGATGGCAGCGTGGATGGCGCGGCGGATGACCTTCTGCGCGTCGTCCAGTGCGGCGACATCCAGCTTGCCCGGCAAGCCTTGGGCCACGTGGGCCTGGGCCAGGCGCCATACACGGCGCAGGAAACGGCTGGCACCCTCGACGCCGGAGTCGGACCATTCCAGGCTCGCATCGGGCGGCGAGGCGAACATCATGAACAGGCGGCAGGTGTCGGCGCCGTATTGGTCGATCATCGATTGCGGGTCGACGCCGTTGTTCTTCGACTTCGACATCTTCTCGGTGCCACCGATTTCCACCGGCAGGCCGTCGCTCTTCAGGCGGGCGCCAATGATCTTGGCCTTGGCGTCGCGCTCGATCTCGACATCGGCCGGGTTGAACCAGTCCTTGCCGCCGTTGCTGGCAACGCGGTAGTAGGTGTCGGCGACCACCATGCCCTGGGTCAGCAGGTTCTTGAACGGCTCGTTCGAGGTAACCAGCCCTTCGTCACGCATCAGCTTGTGGAAGAAGCGCGCGTACAGCAGGTGCAGGATGGCGTGCTCGATACCGCCGATGTACTGGTCGACCGGCAGCCAGTGGTTGGCCGCTTTCGGGTCGACCATGCCACCTTCGTAGTTAGGCGAGGCGTAGCGGGCGAAGTACCAGGACGACTCGACGAAGGTGTCCATGGTGTCGGTTTCGCGCTTGGCCGCAGCGCCGCATTTCGGGCAGCTGCATTCGTAGAACTCAGGCATGCGCGCCAGTGGCGAACCGGCGCCGTCCGGCACCACGTTCTCCGGCAGGGTGACCGGCAGCTGGTCTTCCGGCACCGGTACATCGCCGCAGGACGGGCAGTGGATGATCGGGATCGGGCAGCCCCAGTAGCGCTGGCGGCTGATGCCCCAGTCGCGCAGGCGGAACTGGGTGCGCGACTTGCCCAGTTCCTTGCGGATCAGGGCGGCTTCGATGGCGTCGAAGGCACCGGCGAAGTCCAGGCCGTCGAATTCACCGGAGTTGATCAGCTGGCCGTGCTCGCCATAGGCGGCCTGCCACTCGCTGCCGACTTCATCGCCAGCGTTGGTGCGCACCACGGCCTTGACCGGCAGGTTGTACTTGTGGGCGAACTCGAAGTCGCGCTCATCGTGGGCCGGTACGGCCATCACGGCACCATCGCCGTAGTGCATCAGCACGTAGTTGGCGACCCACACCGGCAGCTTCTCGCCGGTAAGCGGGTGCTCGACCAGCAGGGAAGTGGCCATGCCCTTCTTCTCCTGGGTGGCCATGTCGGCTTCGGCAACGCTGCCGCTCTTGCACTCGTCGATGAACGCCTGCAGCGCCGGGTTGCCCTGGGCGGCCTGGGTGGCCAGCGGGTGCTCGGCGGCGACAGCGACGTAGGTGGCGCCCATCAGCGTGTCGGGACGGGTGGTGAAGACCTTGAGGGCGCCTTCGTGGCCGATGCTGGCCTGGTCGTACGGGAACTGCACTTCCATGCCGCGCGACTTGCCGATCCAGTTGCGCTGCATGGTCTTGACCTGCTCAGGCCAGCCCGGCAGCTCGTCGAGGCTTTCCAGCAGCTCGTCGGCGTAGTCGGTGATGCGGAAGTAGTACATCGGGATTTCGCGCTTCTCGATCAGCGCGCCCGAACGCCAGCCACGGCCGTCGATGACCTGCTCGTTGGCCAGTACGGTCTGGTCCGCCGGGTCCCAGTTCACGGTACCGTTCTTGCGGTAGATGATGCCTTTCTCGAACAGGCGGGTGAACAGCCACTGTTCCCAACGGTAGTAGTCGGGCTTGCAGGTGGTGACTTCACGTGCCCAGTCGATGGCCAGGCCCAGGCTCTTGAGCTGGGTCTTCATGTAGTCGATGTTTTCGTACGTCCACTTGGCCGGGGCGACGTTGTTCTTCATCGCCGCGTTTTCCGCGGGCATGCCGAATGCGTCCCAGCCCATCGGCTGCAGGACGTTCTTGCCCAGCATGCGCTGGTAGCGGGCAATCACGTCACCAATGGTGTAGTTGCGCACGTGGCCCATGTGTAGCTTGCCGCTCGGGTACGGGAACATCGACAGGCAGTAGTAGGTGTCCTTGCCTGGCTGTTCGGTAACAGCGAACGATTGTTGCTCGTCCCAGAAGTTCTGGGCGGCGGCTTCGATATCACGGGGCGTGTATTGTTCGTGCATGGCTACTTTTTGCTGAGAGAGAAGAGACCTTGTTCCAGGCAGCGGAACCTCGCTGCGTCCGGCACTCCGGTGTCGTTTAGAGTGAACGCCGTAGCATACAGCAGCGCTGCGCATCGTGGGAAACCTTCGTTGCGAATGCCCGCTGGTCGCGGCGCACAGCTGCTTTTTGCAGTGACGCTAAGCTCAGGTGTGGGGGGAGATATTCTTACCTTCAATGAGGTGAACGGATGGGAGAGACGCAGCTACCCGTAATCAGACCGGAGCTATACGAGCGCCTGATCGACCGGCTCGGCCTGGCACTGGAAACGGCCAGGACCTCGGTGCGATTGCGCGACGAGATGCCAGCCGAGCTGGAGTTGCGTGGCCTTAGCCACGCAGAGTTCGAAGTGATCAAGGCCTACCTGGATTCCCTCCCGGAGCGCCAAAATGCCTCTGTCGGCAGTTACCCACAAGCGGAGCCGACATCGGCCAAGATCATCTGGCTCAAGGACAAGAAACGCCCCGCCAACACGGCGAGATCCAGGACGCTGCCACATCGCTAGCCGTTCAGGACGCCAGGCGCAGGCAATCGCGCGCCGGTTCTTCAAAACATGTACATCTCACGATCGGCGCCGGCCGCACCCTTGTTGACCGGCGCCGATCCTCTTAGGCTGCACGCCTGCCAAGGAGGTGTGGCCGATGCCGATCCGATTCTTCATCAAACAATGGCTGATGCCGCCGGGCGTCCTGTTCTTGCTGCTACTTGCGGCGTGGTGGCTGCGCAGCCGCCGGCCCAGGTTGGCAGCGCTGTGCTTTGCCGTGGGCCTCGGTGGCCTGTGGCTGATGAGCCTGCCGCTGGTAGTGCAGGAAACCGCCCGTGTGCTGGAAAGCGAGGCGCCGCTGGCGGTGAGCGGCTGGTCGGGCCTGGCAAGCCGGGCGGACGCCATTGTGGTGCTGGGCGCGGGGCGTGAACGCGGCGACCCGGCCTGGGGTGGCAGCGACCAGCCTACTGCTACGGCGCTGGAGCGCCTGCGCTTTGCCGCGCGGCTGGCCAAGGCATCGGGCTTGCCGGTGCTGACCAGTGGCGGGCTGCACTACGGCACGCCACCAAGCGAAGCACGATTGATGGCGGATCGCCTGCATGAAGACTTTGCTGTCGAGGTGAAGTGGCGGGAGGAGGGTAGCCGCACGACCTGGGAGAACGCCCAGCTGACGGCCAAGGTGCTGCAGCCGTTGGGCATTCGCCGGGTGGTGCTGGTGACCCAGGCCTGGCACATGCAGCGCTCGCGCTGGAGTTTTGAACAGGCAGGGTTCGAGGTGGTGCCGGCGCCTGTGGGGTTCCTCGGGCGCGATCATGCGCGGCCGTTTGGCGGGTTGCTGCCGGAGAGCCGGGCGATGTGGCAGAGCGGGCAGTTGCTCAATGAGGTGGTGGGGTTGGTGGGGTACCGGGTGTTCTATTGAGCCCCAGGATTTCAGCGTCGATGCATGGCTTGCCGGGGCCGCTTCGCGGCCCTATCGCGACACAAGGCCGCTCCCACAGGACCGCGTAACGCCAGCTAGACGGTTTTGGCTATGCGCCCGGCCAGCAATGCCCAGCCCAGCAGCAGCACACAGACAATCGCCAGCGGCCATGAGCGCCATTGCAGGTACGGCGTCAGCTGCTGCATCGGCACCACCTCGCCATACAGCACCGCCTGCTGGAATTGTGGTACTTGCGTGGTGATACGGCCAAACGGGTCGATCAGCGCGGTCACGCCGTTGTTGGTGGCGCGGATCATCCAGCGGCCAGCTTCCAGTGCGCGCATCTGGGCCATCTGCAGGTGCTGCAGCGGGCCGATCGAGGTGCCGAACCAGGTGTCGTTGCTGATGGTCAGCAGCAGGTCGCTGCGCGCGGCCAGGCCGGCCGCGAATTCGGGGTAGACCACCTCATAGCAGATATACGGCGCGATCTGGTAGCCCTTGGCCTGCAGCAGCGGCTGGTCTTCCGGCCCGCGGGCGAAGTCCGACATGGGCAGGTTGAAGAACTCGATAGCGCCACGCAGCATGTCTTGCAGCGGCACATATTCGCCGAACGGCACCAGTTTCTGCTTGAGGTAGGTGCCATCGCCTTCACCGGTGACGGTGATGCCGTTGTAGTAGCGGCGCTGGTGGTGCACCACTTCCCGCACCGGTACGCCGGTGATCAGCGCCGAATGCCGCTCGGCGGCGAAACGGCCCATCACGTCGATGTAGCCCTGGGCCTGGTCCTTGAGCACCGGCACTGCGGTTTCCGGCCAGATCAGCAGGTCCACCGGTTTGGAGCTGAAGCTCAGGTCACGGTACAGCGCCAGTTGCGCGTCGATGTGCGCCGGGTCCCATTTCAGGTCCTGCTCGACGTTGCCCTGGATCGCCGCGACCTTGAGCGGGTCGCCTGCCGGCTTGGTCCAGGCATGGCCCTTGAGCGCCAGGCCCAGTACCCATGGGGCCAGCAACAGCAGGCAGGCCGCGGCCAGGAACGAGGGGCGGGCGCGCAGACGGTGCAGGTTGCACAGCAAGGCGGCGCTCAGGGCCAGGGTGAACGAAATCAGCCACACGCCACCCAACGGCGCCAGGCCGGCCAGCGGGCCGTCCAGCTGGCTGTAGCCCGCGTAGAGCCAAGGGAAACCGGTCAGGAACCAGCCACGGAAGGCCTCTTGCAGCAGCCACAGGGCGGCGAAGCACAGGGCATCGGCCAGTGGCGCTTCATTGCGCCGCAACCAGCGTGCCCATAGCCAGGTGGGCAGGGCGAAGAACCAGGCCAGGGCGGCGAAGAACGCCAACAGCAGCACAATCGCCAGCAACGGCGAGGCGCCGCCATAGGTGTTCATGCTGACGTAGATCCACCAGGTGCCGGCGCCGTACAGGCCGAATCCGAACCACCAGCCACGCCACATGGCCTGGCGCGGGCTGAGCTCGCGCAGGCCAAGGTAGAGCAGGGCGATGGACACCACGGCCAGCGGCCAGATGTCGAACGGCGCCAGGGCCAGGAGGGTGGAGGCACCGGCCGCCAGGGCCAGCAGGTTACCGGGCCAGCCGGGGCGGGTGATCCAACGCATGTTTGTCCTTAACGGGTGATCGGGGTCAGGCGCAGCAAGTGTATCCGCCGGCTGTCGGCATTGAGAATACGGAACTTGTAGGGCCCGATCTCGGTGGTTTCGTTGCGCTTGGGCAGGTGGCCAAAGGCGCTCATCACCAGGCCGCCGACCGTGTCGAACTCGTCATCGGAGAACTCGCTGTCGAAGAACTCGTTGAAGTTCTCGATCGGGGTAAGCGCCTTGACCAGGAAGTCACCGCTGGGCAGCGGCTTGATGTAGCTGTCTTCCTCGACGTCGTGTTCGTCCTCGATATCGCCGACGATCTGCTCCAGTACGTCTTCGATGGTGACCAGGCCAGCCACACCGCCGTACTCGTCGATGACGATGGCCATGTGGTTATGGTTGGCGCGGAACTCGCGCAGCAGCACGTTCAGGCGCTTGGACTCGGGCACGAAGGTGGCCGGGCGCAGCAGGTCCTTGATGTTGAAGCTGTCGCCGTTTTCCTTGAGGATCAATGGCAGCAGGTCTTTGGCGAGCAGGATCCCGAGCACATCGTCGTGGCTTTCGCCGATCAC
The DNA here is from genome assembly GCF_039673335.1 of Pseudomonas sp. TWI929. NCBI lineage: Bacteria > Pseudomonadati > Pseudomonadota > Gammaproteobacteria > Pseudomonadales > Pseudomonadaceae > Pseudomonas > Pseudomonas sp. TWI929. Next base: position 21,793 of record NZ_JBDJLK010000017.1, on the reverse strand, counting down.
CGGGTAGCGCGAGTGCGCGGCGTCGATCACCGCCGGCAGGAACTCGCGCGGCGACTGGCTGGCCTTGATGCTGATCATCTGCGAGCGCGGCACCATGATGTCGCGAACCTGCAGGTCGGCCACCTGGATGGCGCCTTCGACGATGGTCAGCGCTTCGCTGTCCAGCAGTTTGTTCTGATGGGCTTCGCGCAGCAGTTCAAGCAGCTGCTGGCGGTTTTTCGGCTCATGGGCAAAAGCCTGGGTCAGTTTACCCAGCCAGGACTTCTGCCCGTTGCTCGATCGATCTTCGCTCATGGCGGTTCTCGTGATCCTTCGTGTATCAGTGTGTGATTGTGTCGGTTTCATCGTCGGCGTACGGGTCAGGGTGACCCAGTTCTGCCAGCAATTCCCGTTCCAGGCCTTCCATTTCCTCGGCTTCCTCATCCTCGATGTGGTCGTAGCCGAGCAGGTGCAGGCAACCGTGTATGACCAGATGCGCCCAGTGGGCCTCGAGCGACTTGCCTTGTTCGGCAGCTTCGCGCTCGACCACAGCGACACAGATCACCAGGTCGCCCAACAGCGGGATATCGAGCAGGTCGTCAGGCACATCGGCCGGGAACGACAGCACATTGGTCGCGTAGTCCTTGTGCCGGTAGGTGTGGTTCAGCTCGCGGCCTTCGGCTTCGTCGACCAGGCGAATGGTCATTTCCGAGTCGGCACTGCGCTGGCGCAGGGCCAGTTCACACCAGCGGCGGAAGGCGGCGTCATCCGGGGCGGCAGCATCCGTGGCCCGTTGGATATCAAGTTCAAGCATCTTTGCCGGGCGCCTCGGGCTTGGCCTGGCGGGCATCGAAGCGGTCGTAGGCCTCGACAATGCGCTGCACCAGTGGGTGACGAACCACATCTTTGGGTTGGAAGTGGGTAAAGCTGATCCCCGGAACGTCCCTTAGCACCTCGATGACGTGCGCCAGGCCCGACTTGGTGCCACGTGGCAGGTCGACCTGGGTGATGTCACCGGTGATCACCGCCGTGGAGCCGAAGCCGATACGGGTGAGGAACATCTTCATCTGCTCGAGCGTGGTGTTCTGGCTTTCGTCGAGGATGATGAAGCTGTTGTTCAGGGTGCGGCCACGCATGTAGGCCAGCGGGGCAATCTCGATTACCTGGCGTTCGATCAGCTTGGCCACATGTTCGAAGCCGAGCATTTCGTACAGGGCGTCGTACAGCGGGCGCAGGTACGGGTCGATCTTCTGTGCCAGGTCGCCGGGCAGGAAGCCGAGCTTTTCGCCTGCTTCGACCGCCGGGCGTACCAGCAGGATGCGGCGCACCTGTTCGCGCTCCAGCGCGTCCACGGCGCAGGCCACGGCCAGGTAGGTCTTGCCGGTACCGGCCGGGCCGATGCCGAAGTTGATGTCGTTGGCCAGGATTTCCTTGACGTAGCGTTGCTGGTTGAGCCCGCGCGGGCGGATGTTGCCCTTGCGCGTGCGCAGCGAAACGCTGACCTCGTTGACGGCCGGGTTGTCGATGTTCTCGACGGCCGACTCCTGCAGGTACAGGTGCACGGTTTCTGGCGACAGGTCGTTGGCCTTGGTCTCGCGGTAGAGACGGCGCAGCAGCTGTTCGGCAGCGGAGGTTGTCTTGGGTTCGCCGATCAGTTCGAACTGATTGCCGCGGTTGCGGATCTCGATGGCCAGGCGCTGTTCGATCAGGCGCAGGTGCTCGTCGAACTGGCCGCACAAGTTGGCGAAACGGTGGGCCTCGAAAGGTTCGAGGATGAAACGATGGGGTTGTATGGGTGCGTTCAAGGTCGTTTTTAGCCGCTCGACGGCAATGGAGTTGATCTCAAGAATAACCCTTGAATGGCAGTGGCGAAAGCACTGAAACGTTCAACGGTATGTACTGCCTGTTCCGGCCTCTTCGCGGGTAAACCCGCTCCCACAGGTACTGCGCCGTTTTCAAGGCCGGTGGAGAAGCTGTGGGAGCGGGTTTACCCGCGAAGAGGCCGGCACTGCTATGATGCGCCCCTTTTCTTACGCATGTGTTATTCCGCCAAACATGAGCAAACGCGAACCTGCCATCTATAAAGTGATCTTCCTCAACCAGGGACAGGTCTTCGAGATGTACGCCAAGCAGATTTACCAGAGCGACCTGTGGGGTTTCCTGGAAATCGAGGAGTTCGTGTTCGGCGAGCGCTCGCAGTTGGTGGTAGACCCGAGCGAAGAGAAGCTCAAGAGCCAGTTCGAGGGGGTTATCCGCAGCTTCGTGCCGATGCACTCCATCGTGCGCATCGATGAGGTGGAGCGCCTGGGCACGGCGAAGATCAGCGAAGCCAAGGGCGGCGGCAATGTGATGCCGTTCCCGATGCCAATGCCGGAAAAGTAACCCTCAGGGGAGTGGCGAGAATGGCGTGCGCCCTTCGGCGTTCTGCAGTTCCAGCAGGTACTTGCGGAAGATCTGGCCGAGCACCTGGGTGGCATGCTCCAGTTCGTCGCGGGGCATTTGCTCGGTCACTTCGTCGGCCATGTCCAGCGCATCTTCGGCGCCGTTGACCGCGGCCATCTTCAGCAGGATATAGGCCTGCACGTTGTTGGCCTTGACCCCTTCGCCATGGAAGAACATGGCGCCCAGGCGGTATTGGGCGTCGGCGTGGCCTTGCAGCGAGGCCTTTTCGAACCAGTCCAGGGCCTTTTTCAAGTTCTTTGGCGTTTGCGTGTAGTAGTACTCGCCCAGTTCGAATTGCGCCTGGGCATCCCCGGTCGCCGCAGTTTGCTCACAGGCTTTCAGCGCGTTCTGCAGGTCTTCTGGCTGAACATTGAGCGTGCAGCGCCCCGTTGCCGGAATCAGCAACGAGTTACCGCCCTCCGCCAGAGCCAGCAGGGGCTGAAGAAGCAACAGGCAGCCCAGGGTCAGGGCGCGGCCGGTGCGGTTCATGGGGATCGACTTACCTCTGCAAAGCTGCGGCCAATGTCTCTGGTGGCACATTATGGGATAAGCAGCGCCAACCTTACAAAGTTTTACTCGAAATTCTGCTCGGTTGGGGAAGTCAGCTGATTGTGCACGGGTATTTATTTCCTGTACCGGCCCCTTCGCGGGTGAACCCGCTCCCACAGGGACGGCGCCTGTAGGAGCGGGTTTACCCGCGAAAGGGCCAATACAGGCACTACATTACTTCAGGGCAGCAAAGGCCTTCTCAGCCGCATCCAGGGTGATCTGCAGCTCCTTGTCGCCATGGGCGATGGAGGTGAAGCCCGCCTCGAACGCGCTCGGTGCCAGGTACACGCCACCGTCGAGCATCAGGTGGAAGAAGCGCTTGAAGCGCTCGGCATCGCTTGCCATCACGTCTTCGAAGGTGACGATGTCGTCGGCACCGCTGAAGTACAGGCCGAACATGGCACCGGCCTGGGTCGTGACGAATGGCACGCCAGCGGCATCGGCGCGCTGCTGCAGGCCGTCGAGCATGCGGCTGGTGTAGTCGGTCAGTTCGGCATGGAAGCCCGGGCGGCTGATCAGCTTGAGGGTGGTCAGGCCGGCGGCCATGGCCAGCGGGTTGCCCGACAGGGTGCCAGCCTGGTAAACCGGGCCAAGCGGGGCAATGCAGCCCATGATTTCGCGCTTGCCGCCGAAGCAGCCGACCGGCATGCCGCCGCCGACGATCTTGCCGAAGGTGGACAGGTCCGGCTTGATGCCATAGTGGCCTTGAGCACCACCCAGGGAAACGCGGAAGCCGGTCATCACTTCGTCGAAGATCAGCACCACGCCGTGCTTGTCGCACTGCTCGCGCAGGCCTTCAAGGAAGCCCGGCGCCGGTGGTACGCAGTTCATGTTGCCGGCCACTGGCTCGACGATGATGCAGGCGACGGTCTGGCCGACTTCGGCCAAGGTCTTCTCGACGGCGGCGATGTCGTTGAACGGCAGGGTCAGGGTGTGCTTGGCGAAGTCCGCCGGCACGCCTGCCGAGCTTGGCACGCCCTGGGTCAGCAGGCCGGAGCCGGCTTTTACCAGCAGGCTGTCGGAGTGGCCGTGGTAGCAGCCTTCGAACTTGATGATGGCGTCGCGGCCAGTGTAGCCACGGGCCAGGCGGATGGCGCTCATGGTAGCTTCGGTGCCCGAGCTGACCATGCGCACCATTTCCATCGACGGCACGATCGAGCAGACCAGGTCGGCCATTTCGGTTTCCATGGCGGTTGGTGCGCCGTAGGACAGGCCGTGCTCCAGCTGCTTGCGTACCGAGTCCAGCACGTCCGGGTGGCCGTGGCCAAGGATCATCGGGCCCCAGGAGCCAACGTAGTCGACGTAGCGTTTGTCGTCCTCGTCAACAACGTAGGCGCCTTCGGCATGCTTGAAGAACAGCGGCGTGCCGCCAACGCTCTTGAAAGCGCGGACCGGCGAGTTGACGCCACCGGGGATGTGCTTCTGGGCTTGGGCGAACAGGGCTTCGGAACGGGACATGGGAGTTCTCTCGAATCAGGATGCGAACAAGGCGTTGAAGGCGCGGGCGCGGCGGGTGACTTCCTGCGCGCTGTCGGCACCGAACAGGCCGTGGATCACCGCCAGCAGGTCGGCGCCATGGGCGACCAGCGGGGCGGCGTTGTCGAGGGTAATGCCGCCGATCACCGCAATCGGCAGTTTCACCTGGGCGCGGGCCTGCTCCAGCAGTTCGACGTTGGCAGCGGGGGCGCCCGGTTTGGTGACGGAATTGAAGAAACGGCCAAAGGCCACATAGCTGGCGCCTTCGCTGGCAGCCTGGGCGGCCAGGTCGAGGCTGGCGTGGCAGGTGGAGCCAATGATTGCCTGGCGGCCGAGCAGGGCGCGGGCCGGGGTCAGCGGGCCGTCAGTCTGGCCCAGGTGTACGCCCACGCCCAGGCGCGCGGCCAGTTCGGCGTCGTCGTTGATCAGCAGCTGGGTGCCGTAGCGCTCGCACAGCTTCAGCAGCCCTTCGGCTTCGCGCAGGCGGCGCGCCGCGTCGTCGCTTTTGTCGCGGTATTGCAGCAGGCACACGCCGCCTTCCAGGGCCGCCTCGACATGGGACAGGAAACGGCCGGCGAGCAGCTGGCTGTCGGTGATGGCATACAGACCACGTAGCTTCATTGAAAGCCTCGTATCAGGAGCAGAAGTCCAGGGGCAGGCGGCGCGGCACGTACTGGCCCTTGCCCAGCTGCTCGGCGTCACGCAGGGTGCGCCAGGTGTAGTCCAGGGCGCTGCGCACGGCACTTTCCAGCTGCTCGCCGAGGGCCAGGCGGCCGGCCAGGGCGCTGGCCAGGGTGCAGCCCGAGCCGTGGTAGCTGCCGGGCAGGCGCTGGCAGGTCCAGGTATGTTGTTGGCCGTCCTGGGTGTACAGGCGGTTGTGAATTTCGTCTTCGTCGCCGTGACCGCCGGTAATCAGCAGGTGTCTACAGAACGGCAGCAGTTTCTCGGCACACTCGTCGGCGCTGCCTTCGGGCAGCTCGGCGAGGATGCGCGCTTCAGGCAGGTTAGGCGTGGCGATGGTCGCCAGCGGCAGCAGGCGTTCGCGCAAGGCGTAGCCCACTTCGTCCTTGCCCAGGCGGCCACCGCCACCGGCGCGCAGCACCGGGTCGCAGACCAGCGGCAGGTGCGGGTGGGCGGCAAGCAGTTCGGCGACGGTATCGACCATCTCGATCGAGCCGAGCATGCCCAGCTTGACGGCGGCCACCGTGGAGTCGGCCAGCACGGCATTGGCCTGGGCCAGTACCCACTCGCGGTCGAGCACGCGGAAGTCGGAAACGTTGACGGTATCCTGTACGGTCAGGGCGGTCACCGTGGGTGCGGCGTGACAGCCTTGGGCGATCAGGGCTTCGATATCTGCCTGCAAGCCGGCGCCGCCACTTGGGTCGTGGCCGGAGAGACAGAGGACAACGGGGCGGGAGCTGTAGGTATTCATGGTCGGCGAGCTTACCACCAAACCTGTTTGGACGGATCGTCCGACAAACGAGTTTTGCTGATCGATCGGTCAGGTATGTATTGGTGTTTGCTCTGAAAGTATTGATTTAGAGCCTTTTCTTTGTGTTTTGATATGGCCGATTGCCAGGTCGTGAAGCTATGCTAGAGTGCTCGGATAACTCGACAAACGGGTTCTGCTGGATCACGTCGTCTCAAACGGATGGGAGGCAACCACGACGCAACCGGACAGGCCATGCTGGGGCTGTATGCGCTATTTGCTGATTGTGCTTCTGGGCTTGCTGCCCGTGCTGGCCGGAGCGGTCGATTTTGACGACGCTACCCGGCATCTTCCGCTGGGCAAGGCCATGCAGGTTTATGAAGACCTCGGCGGCAGTGCCAGTATTGCCCAGGTCAGTGCGCCCGGGTTCGCCAAACACTTCCGCGCCCATCACGAAGACGTGCTGAACGCCGGGTACTCTACCTCGGTGTTCTGGCTCAAGGTCGAGCTGCGCCCTGTCGCCGCCCCCAGCGCCGCCCCGCGTCAATGGCTGCTGGAGCTGGCTTACCCACCGCTGGACCACCTTGAGCTGTACTTGCCCGACCGCAGTGGCGTCTACCGCCTGGCCCAGCGCACTGGCGATGCGTTGCCCTACGACAGCCGGCAGATCCGCCAGAACAACTACCTGTTCGAACTGCAGCTGCCGCCTGGCCAGGTGACTACCGCCTACCTGCGCCTGCACAGCCAGGGCTCGGTGCAGGCGCCGCTGGCGCTGTGGTCCCCTGAAGCCTACCTGGAGGAGCAGCCCACGCGCCTGTATGTGCTGGGGATGATCTACGGCGTGCTTCTGGTGATGCTGGTGTACAACCTGTTCATCTACCTTAGCGTGCGCGATGTCAGTTACCTCTACTACATCCTCTATATCGCTTCGTTCGGTTTTTACCAGGTGTCGGTGAACGGGGCGGGCGTGGCTTACTTGTGGCCAGACAGCCCGTGGTGGGCGAATGCCTCGACGCCCTTGTTCATTGGTGCTGCCGGCCTGTTTGGCTGCCAGTTTGCCCGCCACTTTCTGCAGCTAGGCCGCATCAGCCATGGCTTCGACCGGCTATTGCAAGTGCTGATGCTGGGTGGCGCGCTGGTCATGGTGCTGGCAGTGAGCATGCCGTATGGCCTGGCCTTGCGCATGGCCACGCTGCTGGCGCTGCTGTTTACCGTAAGTATCTTCAGCGCCGGGCTATATGCCTGGTGGCGCGGCTTGCGCGTGGCGCGCTGGTTCATTATTGCCTGGACGGCGTTTCTGCTGGGTGGCCTGGTCAACACGCTGATGGTGCTGGGCTATCTGCCCAATGTGTTCATCACCATGTATGCCAGCCAGCTGGGCTCAGCGCTGGAAGTGGCACTGCTGTCGCTGGCGCTGGCTGACCGCATCAACAGCCTGCGCGAGCAGCAGGCGCAGACCTTGCGTGAGACTGGCCGCACGCTGGAGCAGCTGAACCTGCAGCTGGCCAGGAGCAACCGGCTGAAGGATGAGTTTTTGGCCAGTGTGACCCATGAGCTGCGCACCCCGATGAATGGTGTGATCGGCTCGCTGGAATTGATGCACACCCTGCCGATGGAGGCCGAGATGGCCCAGTACCATCGTACGGCGGTGGGGTCGGCGCAGGGCATGATGGACATGGTCGATGCGATTCTTACCCTGTCTGAACTGCAGGCCGGCCGCCTGCGTGCACTGCCTGCGCCGTTCAGCCTGCGCACGCTGTTGCAGGGCCTGCGTGCCGGGTATGCCGGGCAGGCTTTGGGCAAAGGCTTGTACCTGAGCCTGGATATCCCGGCTGATCTGCCGGATGGGCTGCTGGGTGACGGGCAGAAGCTGGCGCGCTGCCTGGGGTGCCTGGTGGACAATGGGTTGAAGTTCACCCATCAGGGTGGGGTGATGATACAGGTGCGTGGGCGCCGGGTGGGGCCGGATGACCTGGCGTTGACCTTTACGGTGAGTGACAGCGGGATCGGCTTTGATGACCTGGAACAGTCGACCTTGTATCAGCGGTTCTTCCAGGTGGATGGCTCGATGACCCGGCGCTATGGCGGGTTGGGGATCGGGTTGTCGATCTGCCGGCAGATGGGGGAATTGCTCGGGGCCCGGTTGGCGCATGAGTCGACGCGGGGGTTGGGGAGCCGGTTTGAGTTGAGTATGAACATGGCGGTTTCGCAGGTGCAGATGCCGGTGAATATGCTGCAGGCGCGGCGTTCGCTTTGAGGAGTTGGGTCAGGGCTGAAAGGTGTTCACCGAGACATTTTCAGCGCCTATGAGATTGAGCGCCGCGCGGGCGGCGCTCGATCTCATAGGCGCTGCAACTGTTGTGGCGAACATCTGTCAGCCCTGATGCCGGCTCAAGACATGCATCTGCAAGCGCTGACTCAACCCATGCCCCCACCACCACACCTTTAGTCACGAATGCCACTTTGACTCCCCCGCAGGGAGTGCTTCACTGGGTCTCTCAAGCCTACCCGGATCCAGGAGCCCCCGATGAACCTGCACCAGTACGCTGAAACCCACGAAGTCACCAACCAGCCGCCATCCCTCGACGGTGCCAACCTGTACCGTCTCGACCTGCCACTCCAGGAGTGGTCGCGGCGTTTCGGCGCCGGCTGGGCCGAGTCGCGGATCGATGCCTACGGGGCCCTGGCCGGCGGCCCACTGATGCAGGCAGGCTTCCTGGCCAACACGCACAAACCCGAATTCAGCAGCCACGACCGCTATGGCCATCGCATCGACCTGGTCGAGTTCCACCCGGCCTACCACGAACTGATGCGCACCGCCGTCGAGCATGGCCTGCCTTCGCTGCCCTGGGCCGAACCCCGCGCCGGCGCCCATGTGGCCAGGGCCTCGATGACTTACCTGCACAGCCAGGCCGAGGCCGGCACCGGCTGCCCGCTGACCATGACCTTCGCCGCCGTGCCGGCACTGCGCCTGCAACCCGAGTTGGCCGAATACTGGCTGCCGAAAATCCTCGCCTGCGAATACGACCCGCGCAACGTCGGCGACCGGCACAAGGCTGGGGTCACCCTGGGCATGGCCATGACCGAGAAGCAAGGCGGCACCGATGTGCGAGCCAACACCACCCGGGCCTACCCGGTCGGTGCGCCGGGGCCAGGCCAGGCCTACGAGCTGGTCGGCCACAAGTGGTTCTGCTCGGCGCCCATGTGCGATGCCTTCCTCACTCTGGCGCAAACCGAAAAAGGCCTGAGCTGCTTCCTGCTGCCGCGCCACCGCCCGGACGACAGCCGCAACCAGTTCTATATCCAGCGCCTGAAGAACAAGCTGGGCAACAGCTCCAACGCCTCCAGCGAGGTGGAGTTCCGTGGCGCGCTGGCGTGGATGATCGGCGAAGAAGGGCGCGGTGTGCCAACCATCATCGAGATGGTGGCAATGACCCGTTTCGATTGCATGGTCGGCTCCAGCGCGCTGATGCGTCAGGCGCTGACCCAGGCCACCCACCACTGTGCCCACCGCAAGGTTGGCGGGCGGCTGCTGAGCGAGCAGCCATTGATGCAGAACGTGCTGGCCGACCTGGCCCTGGAAAGTGAAGCCGCGCTGGCCTTGAGCCTGCGCATGGGGCAGGCGCTGGAGCAACTCGACGACCCGCAGCAGGCGCATTTCGCCCGGCTGGTGACGGCGGTGGGCAAGTACTGGATCTGCAAGCGCGCGCCGGCCATGATCAACGAGGCTGCCGAGTGCCTGGGCGGCGCCGGTTATGTGGAAGACAGCATCCTGCCACGGTTGTACCGCGAAGCGCCGGTCAACTCGACCTGGGAAGGCTCGGGCAACGTGCAGTGCCTGGATGTGCTGCGGGCGTTGTCCAAGGAACCGGGGGTGCTCGATGCGTTGTTCGCGGAGCTGGGTGATGGGCATGGCGACCCGCGGTTGGCGGCGCATATCGGCAACCTCAAGGGGGCGTTTGCCGATACCGGCGACATGCAGTACCGCGCACGGCAGTTGACTGAGGACATTGCCCTGGCGTTGCAGGCCAAGCTGTTGCTGGAGGCGGGGAATGCGCTGGTCAGTGATGCATTCATTGGCAGCCGGTTGGCGGGTGGTGGCCGGGTGTATGGGGCTTTGCCGCGAGGTGTGGATGTGGAGGCCCTGGTGGCCAGGGCTACACCAGCACAGAGCCTGTAGGAGCGGCCAGTGCTGGCCTGCTGATTAACACCGATCAATGGGGGTGTATTTAGCCAAGAAGGCAGGCAAGATGCTTCACATGGATGTCCAGACAGGAAGCACAGTGTGAGCCAAGCTTTTGTAGTCGTTGATACCCCCGAACAGGCCGTCGATCGTCTGGCGGCCCTACATGAACAGGCCACCGGGGCCCTTAGCCAGGCCCTCAAGCGTTACCTGAAGGACCGTACCGAGCCCGGCGCCGAAGAGCGCGATTTGTTCCGCTACCCGGCGATACGCCTGACCTATTACAGCCATGGCGAAGTCGCCGCCACCACCCGCGCCTACGCCAAGGTCCAGGTGGCCGGCACCTACAGCGTCACCGTCACTCAGCCAGCCGCGTTTCGTGGCTACTTGCTGGAGCAACTGCGCCCGTTGATGCACGACTACACCGTCACGGTGGAGGTCGGTGTCAGCGAACAGAACATCCCGTACCCCTACGTGGTCGACCAGGGCGACGAACTGGCTGGCAGTGGCATTACCGCCGCGCAACTGGCGCGGGTGTTCCCCAGCACCGACCTGTCTGCCGCCACCGACAACATCGCCGACGGCCTGTGCGACTGGGAACGTGCCGAAGTCCTGCCGCTGGCGCTGTTCGATGCCGCGCGCGTCGACTTCTCGCTGCGCCGCCTGGTGCACTACACCGGCAGCGACTGGCGCCATGTGCAACCGTGGATCCTGCTGACCAACTACCATCGCTATGTCGACCAGTTCATCAGTCATGGCCTGGAACAACTGCGTGACGACCCGCGTTTCGTACGCATGGTGCTACCGGGTAACGTGGTGATCGAGAAGGGCATGGACCACGGTGAGACCCAGGCGCTAGTGGCCAGTGTGGTCTGGCACCGCTACCAGATGCCGGCCTACCACCTCATCGCAGGTGATGGTGACGGCGTTACCCTGGTCAACATCGGTGTGGGGCCGTCCAACGCCAAGAACATCACCGACCACCTGGCCGTGCTGCGCCCGCACTGCTGGCTGATGATCGGCCACTGTGGCGGCCTGCGGCAGTCGCAGACCATTGGCGACTACGTGCTGGCCCATGCCTACATGCGCCGCGACGGTATTCTTGACCGCGTCGTGCCGCCAAATATCCCGATTCCGGCCTTGGCCGAAGTGCAGCTGGCCTTGCAGGAGGCCGCCGCGCAGGTCACCGGCGAGCGTGGCGAGCAGTTGAAGAAGCGCCTGCGCACCGGCACCGTGCTGACCTACGACGACCGCAACTGGGAGCTACGCTGGGCCCAGGAACGGCCGCTCATCAACCTGTCGCGTGCTGTGGCGGTAGACATGGAAAGCGGCACCATTGCCGCCCAGGGTTACCGCTTGCGCGTGCCTTACGGCACCTTGCTGTGTGTGTCCGACAAGCCGCTGCATAGCGAGATCAAGCTGCCGGGTTCGGCCAACGCCTTCTATAACCGGGCGGTCAGCCAGCACCTGAAGATCGGTATTGCTGCCCTCGACCTGCTGCGCACCGAGCTCAACTCGCTGCACTCGCGTAAACTGCGCAGCTTCGATGAGCCGCCGTTCCGCTGAGGATCCATGTCACTGCCACCCCGTAACCAGCCGCGCCGTCCCCAGGCGCGGCCTGCCGCCGGCCCGCGTCGCCAGGCCAAGGCGCCGCCGGCTGAGCCGCGCCTGATCCTGTTCAACAAACCGTTCGACGTGCTGACCCAGTTCAGCGACGGCGAAGGGCGCGCGACCCTCAAGGACTTCATTGACATCCCGGGTGTGTACCCGGCCGGGCGGCTGGACCGCGACAGTGAAGGTTTGCTGTTGCTGACCAACGATGGCAGCCTGCAGGCGCGAATTGCCGACCCCAAGCACAAGCTGGCCAAGACCTACTGGGTGCAGGTGGAGGGCGAGCCGAGCGACGAGCAGTTGCAGCGCTTGCGTGATGGCGTGGAGCTGAACGACGGGCCGACCTTGCCAGCCGAGGCGCGGCGCCTGGACGAGCCGGAGCTGTGGCCACGCAACCCGCCGGTGCGCTTTCGCAAGAGCGTGCCGACCAGTTGGCTGGAGCTGGTGATTCGCGAGGGGCGCAACCGCCAGGTGCGGCGGATGACGGCGGCGGTGGGGTTGCCGACCTTGCGCCTGGTGCGGGTGCGGATTGGTGACTGGGCGCTGGATGGGTTGGAGCAGGGCTGCTGGCGCGAAGTTCCGGCGAAATTGCAGCGCTAGAGGGGCCGCTCCTACAGGACAGCGCAAGCTCAGGCATTGTGCGATCCCCTGTAGGAGCGGCCTTGCGTCGCGATGGAGCGCAAGGCGCTCCCGGCTTTCTTGAGCGCTACACCCCTTCCAGAAACCCCACTACCACGCTCTTGATGATAAAGGCCAGCACCCCGAGCCCCAGCACGAAGAACAGGATCAGCGTACCGAACTTGCCCGCCTTGGACTTTTTCGCCAGGTCCCAGACGATGAACCCCATGAAACCGATCAGCACGGTGACCAGGATGATCATCATCCACTCTTCGAATACGGCGGGATCCATCGGTGTTCTCCAGGCGGGTTGAGCGTTCGATTATACGCCTGCTGGCGTGAGCATTTAACGCAGGTGGGTCAATGGCAGCTCGGTGCTGGCCAGCACCTGGTTGAGCACGAAGCTCGAACGCACGCTGGTGACGCCGTCGATACGAGTCAGGCTACCTAGCAGCAGTTTCTGGTAGTGGTCCATGTCTGGCACCACCACTTTCAGCTGGTAGTCGGCATCCATGCCGGTGACCAGGCTGCATTCGAGCACCTGTGGCAGGTTGCGGATGGCCGCTTCGAAGGTTTCGAAACGTTCCGGGGTGTGGCGGTCCATGCCGATGAGTACATAAGCAGTCAGGCTCAGGCCCAGCTTCTTGCGGTCGAGCAGGGCTACCTGGCGCGAGATGTAGCCGTCGTCTTCCAGTTGCTTGACCCGACGCGAGCATGGCGAAGGCGACAGGCCGATGCGCTCGGCCAGTTCCTGGTTGGAAATGCGCGCATCGCGCTGCAATTCGGCGAGGATGCTCAGGTCGTAGCGGTCAAGTTTGCTCATGGCATTTGCCTTTTCTGTTCGGATTGCGGTGAATTATCAATCCTGGGTGAAAAATTGCGCAAGTGCTATTTATCCGAGCAATCTTCGCAATCCTCTGTCGCAACCCGTCCGGTATCTTTATCAACAGAATCACTGCCCGGACATCAGTCCACGGCGACGCGCCCTAGGCGGGCGGTCGCGGCCAGCCATCCAACAGGATCTGCAGGCCCCCGGGCTACACACCCTCCAGAAGACGGTGTGAGGTGAGCCGGCGCCACAAGTGCCGAGCACGGACGACATTTCCTGAAGGGAGGCCCTACGGCCTCCCTTTTTTCATGTCTGGAATTTTAATTGGCCTGTGTGATAGGCGCGGTAGACTGGCTGTGGTCGCAGTTTTTTCTACCGTGAGGAACAACATGAAGTCGCGCATCTGGCAGTTGGCAGGTGTTGGTTTGTTGGGTTTGGGCATCAGCCTTGGGGCCATGGCCGAAGGGCCGGGCGAGGGGCATGGTGAACACGGTCAGCAGGTGCAAAGTGAAGGTGGGCCCGGTCGCTCGCTCAACTCGCGCGACGAAGTGCGTCAGACCCAGCCGCCACGCCAGGGCTATTACCAGGACATTCCACGCCGTCATGGTGATGACCCCCACTGGCAGGGGCGCCCGGATGGCCACGGCAATGGCTGGGGCCCAGGGCCGCAGTATCGCCCAGGGCATACCATCGATCATTTCCCCGACCGCTACTGGAAAGTGCCCTACCGTGGTGATGACTATTTCTACTCCGGTGGATACTGGTATCGCCCGCATGGGGGCAGTTACGTAGTGGTGACCCCGCCCTATGGCGTGCGGGTAAATTACTTGCCGCCCTATGCGCAGGAAGTCTGGCTGGGTGGTGCGCTGTTCTTCCTGGTGGCCGATACCTATTACCAGTACCTGGCTGACAGCCAGGAGTATGTGGTGGTCAACCCGCCCGTCGCCGCGCCGGCAAATGGTGGGTATGACGTGGTGGCTTATCCGATGCATGGCCAGGGGCAGGAGCAGCAGGAGCAGGACCGCTACCAGTGCCACCGCTGGGCGGTGAGCCAGTCAGGGTTTGACCCGGCGACGGCAACGTACGCGCCGCCGGCCAATGTGCTCAGCATTTACCAGCGGGCGCTGGGGGCCTGCTTCAGCGGGCGGGGGTACAGCATCAACTGAAGCCGGCAAGGCCGCTCCTACAACGGTCGCGTGTGGCTTGAGAGATTTACACCGGGTCCGCATGCACCATCACATCGGCCTGTGGATAACGCTGGCGGATCACGCGCGAGGCCTCGACGCATAGCCCATGCGCCTGATCCAGCGGCAACTGCCCCGGCAGCTCAAGGTGCAACTGCACGAACCACTGGTTGCCCGACACCCGCGTACGCAGGTCATGCACGCCTTTCACCCCAGGAATGGCCAGCACTCGCGCGGCCATGTCTTCGCCAACATCGCCGGGCAGTTCCTTATCCATCAGGATGGCTGTGCTTTCGCGGGCGATTTGCAGCGCGCTCCAGAGGATGTAGAAAGCAATGCCCAGGCCGAACAGTGCATCCAGCTGCGGCCAGCCAAAGCGCGCCAGCAGCAGGGCCAGCAGGATGCTGCCATTGAGCAGCAGATCCGAGCGGTAGTGCAGGGAGTCGGCGCGCACGGCGGTAGAGCCGGTCAGGCGGATGACCTTGTGCTGCAAGGCCAGCAAGGCAACAGTCAGCACCAGCGACAGCACCATCACCGCGATGCCGATGGCGGTATCACCCAGCGGTTGGGGGCTGTGCAGGCGCTCGACCGCCTGCACCCCGATCAGCACCGCACTCACGCCGATGAACAGCGCCTGCGCCATGCCGGCCAGGGCTTCGGCCTTGCCATGGCCGAAACGGTGATCGTCGTCGGCCGGGCGCAGGGCGTAGTGCACCGCCAGCAGGTTGAGGAACGAGGCCACGGCGTCCAGCGCCGAGTCGGTCAACCCGGCCAGCAGGCTGACCGAGCCGCTCAGCCACCAGGCCAGTGCCTTGCTCAGCACCAGGATACTGGCCACCGCCAGTGACGCGCGGGTGGCCAGGCGTAGCAGGCGTTGGTGTTCAGCCGGGGTGGTGGTCATCCGTGGTCAGTGTCCTTGTGGCTTAGGCCGCAGGTACCAGTCCCAGGCTGGCCAGCTGTTCGATGCTGCCGCGGTGCTGGATCAGCCGTGGGTCGTCCAGCGGCAGGCGCTGGCCCAGTTCGCTTTCGAGAATGGCCTGCAACTTCAGGTTGTCGACTTTGCCATCAGGGCTGACGGCTTCTTGCAGTTTGGCCGGGTCGACCTGGGCACTGCGCCCCCCTGGGTAGTAGATGGCGCCCGTGGCGAAGTCGATGCCGAAGGCGATCAGCCCCGGGATCACATAGAACAGGATGCCGATGGCATCCATTGCGGCAACCACTGGGTCGATCTTGCCGCCGATCTGGCCGCGACGGTCGGGGTAGAAGATGGTGCCGCAGGCCGTCAGTTGAGTCAGCAAGGTGACGATGAGGGCGCCACCGATGACGCGGGTTGGGATGCGCATGTAAATCTCCGAGAAGGTATTCAGCAGGGCAAGCGAAACGCCTGCGCCTGATGCTAAGACCATGATAGAGCAGGCTGGGTTCGCCGTTATACTCGCGAGACTGTTCGAGGACCACCATGATTTCATTACCCATTGATGCTGCCTTGCCCGCTTTGCGCCAGGCCCTGGAAAACCGTGACGAAGCGGTGCTCGAAGCACCGCCCGGTGCGGGCAAGACCACCCGTGTGCCGCTGGCGCTGCTGCACGAGCCGTGGCTGGCCGGGCAGACCATCCTGATGCTTGAACCGCGGCGCCTGGCGGCGCGAGCGGCCGCCGAGCGGCTGGCCAGCGAACTGGGCGAGCAGGTGGGTGAAACGGTGGGTTACCGCATTCGCCTGGACAGCAAGGTCGGGCCGAAAACCCGTATCGAAGTGGTGACCGAAGGTATCCTTACCCGCCGCCTGCAGGCCGACCCGGCGCTGGAAGGCGTGGGTTTGCTGATTTTTGACGAATACCACGAACGTAGCCTGGATGCCGACCTGGCCCTGGCGTTGAGCCTGAATGGTCGCGAGTTGCTCCGCGATGACCCGCCGCTGAAGATTCTGCTGATGTCCGCGACCCTGGAGGGCGAGCGCCTGTCGCGGCTACTGGGCGACGCCCCGGTGGTCAGCAGTGAAGGGCGCATGCACCCGGTGGATATCCGCTGGGGCCGGCCGTTCCAGCCTGGCGAATTCATCGAACCACGGGTGGTGGACAGCGTGCTGCAGGCGCTAGCCGACCAGGCCGGCAGCGTGCTGGTATTCCTGCCCGGCCAGGCCGAGATCCGCCGGGTGCACCAGAGCTTGCAGGAGGCCTTGGGTGAGCGGCCTGAGATCCTGCTGTGCCCGCTGCACGGTGAACTTGACCTGAACGCCCAGCGCGCCGCCATCGATCCACCGGCCAAGGGCCTGCGCAAGGTGGTGCTGGCCACCAACATTGCCGAGACCAGCCTGACCATCGACGGCGTGCGTGTGGTGATCGACGCCGGCCTGGCACGGGTGCCGCGCTTTGACCCTGGCAGCGGCATGACCCGCCTGGACACCCAGCGTATTTCCCGCGCCAGCGCCACCCAGCGCGCCGGCCGTGCCGGCCGCCTGGAACCGGGCGTGTGCTACCGGCTGTGGTCCGAGGCCCAGCATGATCAACTCGCCGCCCATGGCAGCGCCGAAATCCTCCAGGCCGACCTGGCCGGGTTGGCCCTGCAACTGGCGCGCTGGGGTGTTACCCCTGAACAGTTGCGCTGGCTTGACCAGCCACCGGCTGCCGCATTCGCCCAGGCCCAGGACTTGCTGGTGCGGCTCAGTGCCTTCAAGCCCGGCAGCCGTGACAACCTCAGTGAACATGGCCAGGCCATGGCCGAACTGCCGGCCCATCCACGTATCGCGCATTTGCTGCTGCGCGGGCAGGACCTGGGCCTGTCACAGATGGCCTGCGATGTGGCGGCCTTGCTGGGCGAGCGCGACATCCAGCGCGGTGGCGGCGCCGACCTGCACAGCCGGCTGGTGCTGGTCAGTGGCGAGAGCAAGGCTGCGCGCGGTGCCCAGGGTGGCGTGCAACGTGCGCGGCAACTGTCCCGTCAGTACCGTGGCCTGCTGCGTGGCAAGGCCGGCGCGCCGGTCGCCGACCCGGCCCACCCGCGCTGGCTGGGCGCGCTGCTGGCACTGGCCTACCCCGACCGCGTCGCCCAGCAGCGCCGCGAGGGTGGTGCGGAGTACCGGCTGGCCAACGGCCGCGCGGCGCTGTTTGCCGAGGTCGATGCGCTGATGAAATGCCCATGGTTGGTGATCGCCGACCTGGGTAGCCGCCAGGGCCAGCGTGAAGAGCGTATCTATCTGGCAGCAGAGTTCGAGCCGGGCCTGCTCGATGGTGTGCTGGCCGAGCAGGTCGAGCGGGTCGATATCCTTGACTGGGACGAGCGCGAGCAGGTGTTGCGCGCCGAGCGACAGGTCAAGGTTGGTGAGCTGGTCCTCAGCCGTGAGCCGTTGCCTGGCCTGGATGACGATGCCAAGGCCCGGGCCCTGCTTGGCCTGGTACGGCGCAAAGGCCTGAACCTGCTGACCTGGACACCGGAACTGCGCCAGTGGCAGGCCCGGGTGGCACTGCTGCGCCAGCTGGATCTGGACAAGGAAGGGCAAAGCGAGTGGCCCGACCTGGCTGACGAGGCCCTGCTCGCCAGCCTGGAAGACTGGTTGCAGCCCTATTTGGGCAAGGTATCGCGGCTCAGCCATTTTGCCGCGTTGGATCTGTCTTCGATGCTGCGCAACCTGTTGCCTTGGCCGCTGCCGCAGCGCCTGGAAGAGCTGGCCCCCGCGCACCTGGCCGTGCCGTCCGGGTCCAATATTCGCCTGGATTACAGCGAAAACCCGCCGATACTCGCCGTGCGCCTGCAAGAGCTGTTCGGCCTGGCCGACACCCCGCGCATTGCCAATGGCCGCCAACAGGTCAAGTTGCACCTGTTGTCACCGGCCCGGCGGCCGGTGCAGGTGACTCAGGATCTGGCCAACTTCTGGCGTACCACTTATGCCGAGGTGAAGAAGGACCTGAAAGGGCGCTATCCGAAGCATTACTGGCCGGATGACCCGCTGGTGGCCGAGGCTACCGCACGGGCCAAGCCCCGTGGGACCTGATTGTGTCGCCGGGACCGTTCAATCGGCCGCTACCAGCAGGAAGGTGTACGGCTCACCTTCATCGACGTTGAGCAGCGCCACCCAATCACCGCTTTTGTGTGGGGCATCCGCGATGGCGCCCACCCTGTGGCCGCGGTGATCGCGCAGGTAGCAGATCAGCCCTTCATCGGCGAGCTGCAGCGGTTCGATTTTCCAGTAATCGGTGACCTCGGCATTCCAGTAGAAGCCGAGGTAGCCGTTGCGACTGACGCCCAGCTTTTTGGCTTTTGGGCGCCCTGGAATGCTGATGTGATAGTGCAGGCGATCATCGGTACGCGAATCGTAGTGGAAACTCATCACCGGGGAGTCATGCCGTCCACCGGCCTGCAGCCAGTCATCTTCAGGGGTGACACCCCAATTGAATTTGTCGTCGCTACGGCTCAGGCGCAGTGGGATGTTTCCGTCAACCGCACGCATGTACAGTTTGCCGCGAAACGAGCAGGCGAACTCCGCCAGAATGTCTTCATGCATGGTATTTTCCTCAAATGGCAGTGAAGGTTCTGCACCCTATTGCCAAAGGTGGTCACACCGCAGATTGAAGACTTTCCCTCGTTGCCTCAGGCGTTGGCCTCACCCTCCAGTAGCATGAACAGACGGTACAGCACCACGGTGCTGAACAACTGCAGGAAGCCGCTGAGGCTGTCCATGGCCAGTTCCATGCCGGGTGATGGCTCGGGGAAGGCCATCAGCAGTAGCCCGTCGATCAGCCAGATCGGTGCCAGCACAGCGACTACGCAGATCATGATGCGCATGAAGTGCCCGGTGGTCATGCTGGCGCTTTCGCGCATCGCCAGCATCACCGGGCGGCCGCGCAGTACCAGCAGGTACTCGGCGAACACCAGGTTGATCATGATCCACACGCCCGGGAAGATGAACAGCGCCAGGCCCGCCATGATCAGCAGCGAGCTGATCAGGATCAGCAGGGCCAGTTGCGGCCACAGCTGCAGGGCGCGGGCGAACAGGTCGCGCTTGGCGATGTGCTGGCCGTTGCTGCGGGTGTCCAGGTACAGGATCAACGCGGCGCTGTACAGCGGGTAGAACAGCAGGCTGACCAGCATGCCGTAGGCCGGCGATGCCTGGTCGCCCAGCTGGCGGTACAGCAGTTGGGTGAGCAGGGCTTCCAGCACCACCAGCGGCAGGCACAGCTGGAGAATGTTCGGCAAGTGGCGGCGGAAGAAGTACAGGGAGTCGCGCAGAACGCTCAGCGGATTCATCAGTCAACATCGCATGGCAGTAAAAACAGGGGCATAACTTTAGCCCAAAGCAGGCTTGGGGCTGTCACTTGCTGAAAAAAGTTTCACACCGCCAATGATTGAATCCCGCGCCTGCACGCCCCATCTTTGACGCTGTCCGTTGTCCCGCTACCCCACGAGGTCGCCCCATGAACACTGAAGAACAAACCCTGATCGACGGCCTGTTCGGCCGCATCAAGCAAGCCGAAGACCCAAGGCAGCCGCGTGACGCGCAGGCCCAGGCGTGCATCGAGGAGCATGTGCGTCAGCAGCCGGCGGCACCTTACTACATGGCCCAGGCGATCCTGGTGCAGGAGGCCGCGATCAAGCGCCTCGACGAGCAGAACAAGCAGCTGGAAGCCGAGCTCAAGCAAGCCCGTGCCCGCGCCGAGGCCGCACAAGCCAGCAATAGCGCGCCGAGCAATGGCGGCGGTGGTTTCCTGTCCAGCATCTTTGGCTCGGGTGGGCGCAATGCGGCCCCGGTGGTGCAGCCTCAGCGTCCCGCTGCCGCCCCGGTAGCATCGAGTGGAGGCTGGCGTGAGCCATCGGCCCCAGGCTTCTCCCAGCCGCAGGCGCAACAGCCTGGCTTTGGTGCCGCGCCAGCGCGCGGTGGTGCCAGCAGTTTCCTCGGCGGTGCCATGCAGACTGCAGCCGGTGTGGCGGGCGGTGTATTGCTGGCGCAGGGCATCAGCAGCCTGTTCAACCACAACTCGCAGCCTGAAGAGGTGGTCGAGGTGATCAAGGAAGAACCGGCGCCAGCCAGTGACAGCGGTGGCTGGAATGACCAGGCGGGGCAGCAGCAAGTGGCTGACAATGGTGGCTGGGGCAGTGACCAGGGTGGTTACGCCGACACCGATTACGGCAGCGATGATGGCGGGTTCTTCTCGGACGACGATTCGTACGTCTGACAGGTCTGGCATACTGCTGGCAATTTTGGGGGCGCTGTGCGCCCCTTTCGCGACGCAAGGCCGCTCCTACAAGGGTACGTGATCCCCTGTAGGAGCGGCCTTGTGTCGCGAAAGGGCTGCAAAGCAGCCCCCAGCATTATCAGGCCGACCAAGAGGTTCCCAGGTGAAAAAGATCGCGCTGTTCGCCGATGTGCAGAACCTCTACTACACCGTGCGCCAGGCCCACGGTTGCCATTTCAACTACACCGCCCTGTGGGCTGATGTCAGCCGCGAAGGCCAGATCGTCGAGGCCGTGGCCTATGCCATCGACCGTGGCGACAGCAAGCAGCAGCAGTTCCAGCAGATCTTGCGCAACCTCGGTTTTGACGTGCGCCTCAAGCCGTTCATCCAGCGCAGCGATGGCTCGGCCAAAGGTGACTGGGATGTGGGCATTACTCTGGATGTGATCGACGCGGCCAGCCGCGTCGACCAGGTGGTGCTGGCCTCTGGTGACGGTGATTTCGACCTGCTGCTTGAGCGTGTAATCCAGCGCCATGGTACTGAAGCGGTGGTGTATGGTGTGCCTGGGCTTACGGCACTGTCGCTGATCCGTGCCGCCACCCGCTATGTACCCATCGAGGGTACGCTGTTGCTCAAGCACTGAGGTTTTTCGTGGAACGCATCGCTGTCATCGACTTTGAAACCACCGGCATCTCACCCGGCGCCGGCTGCCGCGCCACCGAGGTGGCGGTGGTGATGCTGGAGGGCGGGCGCATCGTCGAGCGCTACCAGAGCCTGATGAACGCTGGCGTGCCAGTGCCGGCTTTCGTTGCCGGGCTGACCGGCATCACCACCGCCATGCTGCGCAGCGCGCCGCCGGTGGACAAGGTGATGAACGAAGTGGCCGAATTTGTCGGCGGCACTCCGCTGCTGGCCCACAACGCCGCCTTCGACCAGAAGTTCTGGGACTACGAACTGAGCCGCATCGGCCGTAGCCGCAGCCAGTCCTTCGCCTGTTCCTTGCTGTTGTCACGGCGCCTGCTGCCGGCGGCGCCAAACCACAAGCTGGGTACCCTGACGCGCTGGGCCGGGCTGCCAGATACCGGTACCGCGCACCGCGCCATGGCCGATGCGGAAATGGCGGCCAACCTGTTGCAACACCTGGCTGGCGTATTGCGCCAGGACCATGGGGTGCAACAGCTTTCGCATGAGCTGCTCTGTCGGTTGCAGAAAACACCAGCGGCGAAAGTTCGCGAGGCGTTGACGAGGTATTGTTGAGGGCTTACAGGTGTTCGATTTGAGGGTTGTGTTGCCTGAACTGGCCTCTTCGCGGGTAAACCCGCGAAG